>DASXNY010000064.1:0-14484 GCA_036494715.1 Thermoleophilaceae bacterium | reverse complement strand
TCGCGCTCGCTCGGCGTGCTCGACCAGTTCGGCGTCAAGCCGGAGTGGGCGCTGCTCGTCCGTGGCGCGCGCTGGGGCAGCGGCGGCCTGAAGCCGCCCGCCGCTCACGGCGGCGCGCCGCAGATGGACCCGCACGCGCGTCCGGACGTCGAGCCTGCCGGCTTAGCGCACTAGGGGGCCACCGGTGAGCAGCACTGCTCTCGCCACAGCCCCGTTTGCGGACGAGCAGCGATTTGAGCTCGCTCCGCGCTGGAGCTCGCTGCTGATCGGCGCCATCGGCGCCGTTGCGGTGATCCTCGTCGGCGCGGGGGCGGGCTACCAGCCGAAGCTCGGGGTGGGTCTCGTCATTGCCGTCGCGCTTGCGCTGCTCGCGCTGCTCCGGCCGGTCACGGCCGCGCTCGTGCTGGTGGCGGTGGTGCCGGCCGTCGCGGGCCTCGCCCGCGGCCTGCCCGTGCCCGGGCTCAGACCGTCCGAGGCGCTGATCGGCGGACTCGCGCCAATCATCCTGCTCGTGCGCAGCTCGCGAACCGCCCCGCCGTGGCGTGCGCTCGATTGGCTCGCGCTGCTGTACGTCCTGACCACCGTCGTGCTCGGTTCGGTGGACCTGCTCACACGGCACGCGCCGTTCAGCATGAGCAACCTGGGCACGCTGCTCGGCCCGGTGCAGTTCCTCATCCTCTACCGGGCGGTGGCGTCGACGCTCGTCACGCCGGAACGCCGCGCACTCGCCTTGCGGCTCGTGCTGCTGGCGAGCGTACCGATCTCGATCCTCACGCTGCTCCAGCAGTTCAACATCGGGCCCACCCGCGCGTTCATCACCACGATCACGGGCACCGACATCTACTCGACGGTCACGCAGGAAGGCATCCCGCGCGCCACCGGCCCCTTCCCGCACTGGCACCAGCTCGGCGGCTACCTGATGATCGTGCTGCTGATCGGAGTAGCCACGCTGATCGAGAAGCGCCGCGAGGTACTCCCGAAGTGGGGGCTGATCGCGGTGCTCGTTCCGGCCTCGCTTGCGCTGCTGCAGACCGTCACCGCATCGCCGATCATCGGCTTCCTGGTCGGCTCGCTGCTGCTCGCCTGGTGGGCGGGCAAGACCGGCAAGGTGGCGGTGTGGCTGGTCGTGGCGGCCGCCGTGCTTGGGCTGGCGTTCGCGCCGCTGCTCGGCAGCAGAGCCAGCCAGCAGTTCCAGACCAGCCACCAGACAGGCAGCAGCGGGGCCGTGCCGCAAACGATCGGTTACCGCTACCAGGTCTGGCAGACCGAGTACGTACCGCTGCTCTCCGGCCGGCTGCTGACGGGCTACGGGCCGGACGTGCCGCAGCAGCTCAACTTCCCCTACACGGAGTCGCTCTACATCACCCTGCTGATGCGGGGTGGCATACCGCTGTTGCTCGTCTACGCGGCGCTGATGTGCGCCTTTGTGGCGGCCGGAGCGCGCGCCGGCAGATCGGACGACCCCGAACGGCGGATCGCCGGCCGGGTGCTGGTGGTGGTGGTCGGGGTGCTGATCTTCATCCACCTGCTCGAGTCGTACTTCGTCGACTCTGGGCCGCCGCAGCTGATGTGGCTGCTGCTCGGCCTCATGGTCCCTACGGCGGTCAGGAAGGGCGTTACTCAGCGGACGCCCGTCTGAGCGTCCCGCGCCCGCGGTATCCAGCCGCGCGCCGACCCGCCGATGAACTCGTAAAGTGCCGTTTCCTCTCTCCAACCGAAGGCTGCGCCAGCGGGCTCTCGCCGCCCTGCTCGGGCTGGCGTTGCTCGCGCTCGCGCCGGCCGCCGCCAGGGCGGACGTCCAACCGCTGCGCTGGAGCCCGCCGCCGCTCGTCAACCCCACGACGATCCAGCTCGGACAAGGCGTCACCCACACCGTCCTCGACCCCTCGAAGGACTACATCATCAAGCTCCCGTCGTACCAGAAGGTCGGCGGCACCGAGATCGAGGGCGGCCACAACGTCGTGATCAAGGGGGGCTCGATCGCGATCCCGCCCACCGCCGCCAACGACCCGGAGCGACGCGGGATCTACATCAAGAACAACGAGGGCACGGTCCACATCGAGGGGGTGCAGATCGAGGACCAGCCGGGAGCGATCGGCGATGGCATCGACATCTCAGCGCCGGACTCCACGGTGCAGGTCGAGAACGTCCGCATCGTCAACATCAATGGTGGCCTCAGCACCTTCCACGCCGACGTGATTCAGCCCTGGGGCGGAGTGAAGGACCTGCGCGTGGACGGCCTGACGGGCACGAGCAACTACCAGGGGCTGTTCCTGGCTCAGGACCTGGGGCCGATCGGGTCGGTTGAGCTCCAGCGGATCAACCTGTCGCCGACGCCCGGTCCCTACGACGGCGGGGGCCACATGCTGTGGATCACCTCGGGCGTCTCCTCCTGCGCGAGCTATCCGCTCTCGCTTTCGAACGTCTACATCCAGCCGCGCGTCGGCCGCAGCCTCGGCACCTCCGTGTGGCCGCAGCTCGGCTCGAGCCTCGCCTGCACCGGGAGCACGGCGGGCGGCGAGATGTCGTGGTCGGCCCTCGGCGTGAATGGCGGAGTCAGCGAGGGCACACCCCTCAGCGGAGACTTCGTGCCGGATCGTGTGGCCGGCCTCTCCTACGCGTCACCGGGTTATGGCAGCGGTGCAGTGGCGCCGCCCGAGAGCCCGCTCGCCCCGACGGCGGGCACGCCCGTCGGTGGCGCGAGCGCGCCGGCCGCCGCCCCGCCGCCCAACGCCGCGCTGTCGGGTAGCACGGCGGGCTGTGCCGGCTGCACGCTGCCCCGCGCCGCGACGGCGTCGCCGGCTCCGCACAAGGCCAGCAAGACTCCGCGTCGGAAAGCGCACCACAAGAAGCACCACAAGCGCCACCGGCACAAGAAGAAGCGCCGGCGCACCAGGCACCACCGCAAGCACCGCTAGCTACCCTCCGCCGACATGTCTGCGGGAGCGGGACAGCCGGCGGGTCTCCTGATCGTCAACGCGGACGACTACGGGATCGACCGGCCGACCACGGACGCGATCCTCGCCTCGTTCGAGTCGGGCGGCATCACGAGCACCACCGCGATGGTGTGGATGCGCGACTCCGAGCGCGCGGCCGGACGGTTCCCGGCCGAGCAGAGGGGACTCGGCCTCCACCTCAACCTGATCGAGCCCTACAGCGGCGACGCGCCAGCGGACGCTCGCGAGCGACAGGCACGACTGGCTGCGTACTTCCGCCGCTACCCGGTGGTCGAATGGATCTACAACCCGCTGATCGCGCGCACCGCCGACCGCTGCGTCGCGGACCAACTCGAGGCGTTCCGCCAGCTGTACGGCCGCGAGCCCAGCCACGTGGATGGTCACCAGCACTTTCACATCTGCCCCAACGTGGTCGTCAGTCGCTCGCTAGGTGCCGTGCCGAAGCTGCGCCCCGGCCTCACGTTCGCGCAGAAGGAGAAGCCGCTCGTCAACCGTGCCTACCGCGCGGTACTCAACGCCCTGATCCGGCGTCGCTTCCTCACTCCCGGCCGCTTCCTCTCGCTCCGATACCTCGTGCCGGAGCTGGGCGGCACGGGCTGTGCGCGCGTGCGCGAGGCCGAGCGCGTCACGACCGAGGTCATGACCCACCCCGGCTGGGAAGACGAGTTCCGCTACCTGCGCTCCGACGGCTGGCGCGCCCAGCTCGAAGGGCTCACCCTCGGTTCCTACGCGGAGCTCTAGCGCCGGCCGGCCGGCGACCCGAGAGCCGCCAGGCACGCCTCCGCGGCGCGCTCGACCTCGTCGGGCGTCAGGTGCTCGAACATCGGCAGCGACAGCTCCTCGGCCGCCCAGGCGCTCGCCTCGGGGTAGTCGCCCCGGCTGAACCCGACGAGCGGCGGCTGCTCCGGCAGCGCGGGGGAGTAGTGCACTCCCGTGGCCACGCCGGCGGCGGTGAGCTGCTCGGCCAACCCGTCACGGTCGGCGACGCGGATGGGGAAGAGGTGGTAGACGCACTCGGCTTCGGGAGCTTCCTCGAGCAGGCCGACGTGCCCGTCGAGCAGCTCGCGATAGCGCGTGGCGCGCTCGCGCCGATTTGCGTTCCAGCCGTCGAGGTGGGGGAGCTTTGCGCGGAGGAAGGCCGCCTGCAGGCCGTCAAGGCGCTCGTTCCAGCCGCTCAGGTCGTGGGCGCCCTTGTGCAGCTGGCCCAGGTGGCGCAGGGCGCGCACTCGCTGGGCAAGCTCCTCGTCGCGGGTGCAGATCGCGCCGCCGTCGCCGAGCGCGCCGAGGTTCTTGCTGGGGTAGAAGCTGAAGCAGGCAACGTCGCCGAGGCTCCCGGCGCGCGCGCCGCGCCAGCTGGCGCCGTGCGCCTGGGCGGCGTCCTCGACCACGAGTAGGTCGTGCCGCTCGGCCAGCGCGCCGATTGCGTCCATGTCGCACGTCTGTCCGTACAGGTGCACGGCCAGGATCGCGGCGGTACGGTCGCTGACGGCGTCCGCGGCGCTGTCAGCGTCGAGGAGCCCCGTGCCGCGGTCGACGTCGCAGAACACCGGCGTCGCACCGGCGTGGACGACACCGAGGGCCGACGCGATGAACGTGTGGGCCGGGACGATCACCTCGTCGCCGGGGCCGATCCCGGCGGCTTGGAACGCGAGCACGAGCGCGGCGGTCCCCGATGCGACGCCCACGCAGTGGCGGGCACCGCAATAGCGGGCGAACTCCTCCTCGAAGCGGTCGACCTCGGCGCCGAGCACGAACGCGCTCCCGTCGAGCACGCGCTCGAACGCGTCGCGCAGATCCGCCCGCAGCGGCTCGTGCTGCCGGTCGAGGCCTACAAAAGGGATCGCCCCCGCCATGCGCGGCAGGCTAGTGGCTCGGCTCATGTGCAATTCCCACGTGGCTAACCTGCCCGCGATGGCCGCAAGCCCAAACAACGACGCCCCCTACCGGATGATCCGCGACGTCGACTTCGGCGAAGGCGTGATCGTCCGCTCGTTCACGAACCTCTACGGCTGCCGGATCGGCGACTTCAGCCAGATCGGCGCCTTCGTCGAGATCCAGGCCGGCGCGGAGGTGGGCCGGCGCTGCAAGATCCAGAGCCACACGTTCGTCTGTGACGGGGTTCACATTGGCGACGAGACGTTCGTCGGCCACGGGGTGATGTTCATCAACGACAAGACCCCGCGCGTCCTCAACGACGCCGGTGAGTTCCAGTCCGACGACGACTGGGAGCTGATGCCCGTGACGGTCGGCAGACACGTGGCGATCGGGTCGGGAGCGGTGATCCTCGGAGGGGTCAAGATCGGCGACGGAGCCGTAGTTGGCGCGGGCGCGGTCGTCTCGCGAGACGTTGCAGATGGCACGACCGTGAGAGGCGTACCCGCCCGCTTGGCGTAATTGCATAGAAACCATCCCGGCAACCCGAAACTCTGCGCCGGGAAGCGTTATGAAGCTGATAACGGAGTGTCAGCGTGAGTCCGTCTGGGTAGGGACTCGACTGGCAAGGGGCGGTACCGGACGCACGGCGTGAACCTGCTGCACGAGGGTTCGTCGCGTCCCACCCCGACGCATCCCCGATCTCTCTCCAGACCCGGATGGAGGACTTTTGTATGTCCGCCAAGCGCTTTGACAGAGCAGTACCGAGTGCGAATGGCTCCCCGCAGCCACGGCCGCTGTCGGTCGGAATGGTGGGCCTCGGCTACTGGGGGCCCAACCTGCTGCGTGCCCTCTTCTCGCAGCAGGATGTCGAGGTCCGCTACGTCTGCGACCTCGACGACGCGAAGCTGAGCGAGGCGACGGACCGATATCCAAGCGCCCGCGGCACGAAGGACTTCAACGAGCTACTCGGTGACGACGACCTCGACACGATCGTGATCGCGACCCCGGTCTACACACACTTCGACCTGGCCTCGAAGAGCCTCGCCGCGGGCAAGCACACCTTCGTCGAGAAGCCGCTCGCCCCGTCGAGCCGCGAGGCGGACGCCCTGCTAGCCAAGGCCGACGAGCACGGCCTCATGCTCATGTGCGGCCACACCTTCATCTACAGCCCGGCCGTTCAGGAAGTGAAGAAGCTGATCGACCACGGCGACCTGGGCGACCTCCACTTCATCTCCTCGAGCCGGGTCAACCTGGGCCTGCACCAGCGAGACGTCAGCGTCGTCTGGGATCTGGCTCCCCATGACTTCTCGATCCTTCTCTACTGGCTCGGCCAGGCGCCGCAGAAGATCACCGCCACGGGCCGCGACGCGATCGTTCCGGGGATCACCGACATCGCCTTCCTCAACCTCGCCTTCGAGACCGGGCTGCTGGCCAGCATCGAGCTGAGCTGGCTCGCGCCCAGCAAGCTGCGCCGGACGGTGATCGTGGGGAGCGACAAGATGGTGGTCTACGACGACACGAGCCAGGAGCCGGTTCGCGTCTTCGACTCGGGAGTCGACTACCGCGACCCCAAGACCTTCGGCGAGTACCACCTCTCCTACCGCACCGGCGACATCGTCAGCCCGCGGCTCGACAACTGGGAGCCGATCACTGTCGAGCTGGCCGACTTCTTCCAGGCGATCCGCTGCGGCACGGAGGTGATCGGCAACGCCGAGATCGCGCGCAACGTGGTGAACATGATCGAGGCCGCCGAGACGTCGCTCAGCTCAGGAGGCATACCGGTCGCCACCGAGCCCCGGAAGATGCTGGCGCCCGCCGCCTGATGCGGACGGTTCCATCTGGAAACCCGCGACGGAGCACCCGTCAGCGCCGCGGCCGGCCGACGGGCGCCCGCCGGCCTCCGCGCGAGCCGCGCACGCAGCGGCTGAGCGTCGCTGCCGAGGAGCCGGGGGTGGTGGCGCACCGCTACCGCCATCGCGATCACTGGCGGCGCCGCGCGCTCGCGTTGAGCGACGCCTGCGGGCTCGCCGCCGCGCTCGTGCTGGCCACCAGCCTCGCCGGAGGAGGCGTGAGCACGGGCCACGTGTGGTGGGCGCTCCTCACGCTGCCGGCCTGGACCATCCTGTTCGCCGCCTACGGCCTCTACAGCCGCGAGCTCAAGCGGGTGAGCCACTCCACCGTGGACGATGTGCCGTGGCTGTTCCACGCGCTGATCGTTGGCACGCTGCTCTCGTGGCTCTACTACGAGGTGGTCGACCGCCCGGTGCCCACGCGCGAGCTGCTCGTGTTCGCCGCGCTCGCGTTCGTCGGGGTGCTCGTGCTGCGCGCCGTCGGCCGGCGCGTCGTGGGTGCCGTGCTGGCGCGCGAGCGCGTGCTGCTGATCGGGGAGGGTGAGGTCACCGCCGCGCTCGTCCGCAAGATCCGCTCCCACAGCGAGTACGGCCTCGATCCCGTAGGCCTGCTCTGTAGCGACGAGGAGCCGGAGCGAGCGCAGGTGCCCGTGCTCGGGGAGATCGGCGACCTGGCCACGGCCGCCCGCCGCCACTCGATCGACCGCGTGCTCGTCTCCAATTCCGGCCTCAGCTCTCACGATCAGGTGGCGCTGCTGCGCGCCTGCCGCGAGCTGGGGGTGAAGGTGAGCCTGCTGCCTCAGATGTTCGACGCCATGGGCCCCTCGGTGGAGGTCGACGACGTGGAGGGCGTGACCGTGCTCGGTCTCAATCCACCTGTGATGTCGCGCGGCTCGCGGCTCGCCAAGCGCGGCATCGACGTCTGCGGCGTACTCGCACTCGCCCTTCCCGCGGGGCTGCTGATGCTGCTCTCGGCGCTCGCGATCAAGCTCACCTCGCGCGGGCCGGTGTTCTTCCGGCAGCGGCGCGTCGGCCGGGCGGGCAGGCCATTCGAGGTCATCAAGTTCCGGACCATGTACCGGGATGCCGAGGAGCGGCTCGAGGACCTGCGCCGCCAGAGCCGCGATCCCAACTGGCTGCTGCTCGACCACGATCCGCGCATCACGCCGGTGGGTCGCTTCCTGCGCATGTGCAGCCTCGACGAGCTGCCCCAGCTCTGGAACGTGCTTCGCGGCGAGATGAGCCTGGTCGGACCGCGGCCGCTGATCGAGTCGGAGGACCGTCTGGTCGACGGCTGGGGCCGCAGCCGACTCGCGCTCACCCCGGGGATCACCGGCTTCTGGCAGGTGCTCGGCAGGACGAACATCCCCTTCGACGAGATGGTCAAGCTCGACTATCTCTACGTCGCGAACTGGTCGGTGTGGAGCGACATCCGCCTGATCCTGCGCACGCTGCCCGCCGTGCTCAGCCAGCGCGGCGCCAACTGAGCTATGAGCCCCTCGGTCCAAGAGCGACTCGACGTGCTGATGCTGCTCGAGAACAACCCGTACCCACATGACATCCGTGTGCGGCGCGAAGCGGAGGCGCTCGTCAGCGCCGGGCACGGTGTGACCGTCGTTGCGCCGCGTGGCGACGGCCAGCCAAAGCGCGAGAGCGTCGCCGGTGTATCCGTGAGGCGCTTCCGCCTGCGCGAGGGCTCGGGCATCCGGGGCCTGCTAGCCGAGTATGCGGTGGCCCACTGCGCGCTCTTCTTGGAGGCCGTGCGGGGTCTCGCGCGCGGGGCCGACGTCCTGCACCTGCACAACCCTCCCGACACGCTCTTCCCGGCAGGGATGCTCGCGCGGGCGCTCGGCCGCAAGGTCGTCTACGACCACCACGACCTCAGTCCCGAGCTGTTCGCGGACAAGTTCGGCCCGAGCCCGGTCGTCCGCCTGCTCGCGCACGCACAGCGCGCCTCCGCGGTCATCGCCAACGCCACGCTCGTCACCAACCGGTCGCAGGCTGCCGCGGTCGCGGAGGCGAGCCCCAGCGCGTCGCGCCGGACGACGATCGTCCGCAACGGACCGCCGCGCGACGCGGTGGCCACCTTCGTCTCGATGCGCGACGGCGCGCTCGACGCGCCCGAGCTCGTGTTCGTCGGGACGCTCGAGTCCCAGGACGGGGTGTTCGACCTCCCGGAGCTGCTGCGGGCGATCGACCGCGAGCTCGGCTCGCGCGAGGCGCGCATCACGGTCGTCGGCGACGGCACCGCTCGCCCCGAGCTCGAACGGCGCTTGGCCCGCCAGCCCTCCCTGGCCGGCCGCGTGCGGCTGACCGGGCGCGTTCCCCACGAGGAGGTGGCAGTCCTCATCTCCGAGGCGGACATCGCGATCGACCCCGCGCCCGGCACGCCGCTCAACCACCAGTCGACGATGATCAAGATCGGCGAATACCTCGCGGCGGGCCGCCCGACGGTCGCCTACCGCTTGGACGAGAGCGTGGCCACGGGCGGTGACGCCGTGCGCTTCGCGGACTGCGGCGACCTCGAGGGCTTCGCGGGCGCGGTCGCCGAGCTGGCGCGGGACGAGCGGCTCAGGCGGGAGGCCGCGGAGCGAGCGCTCAGGCGGGCGGAGGATCTCGTCTGGGAGCGCTCGGCGGAAGAGCTCGCGCGCGTGTATGAGGGGTTCGCAGCCGCCTAGTGCAGCTTGAGCCGGCGCGAGGCGGTGGTGCGCGCGCCGTTGCGGCCGATCGCGACCACCACCACGCGGGCGTGCCGCGCGCGCTCGAGGAAGCGCTTCGAGAGGCGCAGGTGCACGAGCTGGCGCCTGGAGCTGAAATGGGTCTGGCGCATCGTCACGCGCGACTCGCGGGCGGGCTTCTTGGTCGCGAGCAGCGAGACGCTGAGCTTGCAGCCCGCGTGGCACTGACCGGCCACGACCAGCGTGGTGCGGTGGTGGCGGCGCACGCGCAGGATCAGGCGCGGTCCCCTCGGAGGCTTGACCGGCGGCGGGTGGGGCGTGACGGGCGGCGGCGCCGGCGGCGCCGGGTCGTAGTCCACGCTGCAGATCGCCACGGGCGCGCTGGGCGCCGGGGTTGAGGTCATGCCCCGCATCAGCTCGACCGCGTTGAGGTACGCCTGGCCGGAGGGCTTGGGGGAGCCGTCGCGGTTCCAGATGCCGAACCACTGCTCGGGGTCGTTCTGGTTGCTCTCCTCGGTGATCCAGGTGTAGGGCAGGAAGCGGTCGACGTTGCAGTCGGAGCGCGGCAGCTCCTCGGCGAGCTGGGTGAGGTCGGCGGCGCGCTGCGACTCGGACACGGTGGACGAGGACCAGCCGACCTCGGTGACCTCGATCGGCACCGACGCCCCCGCCACGGAGTTGAGCGCCTGGCGGAAGCGCGCGAGCCGCATGTAGGTGTCGTAGACATTGGCCTGGTAGGGGTGCAGGCCGACGCCGTCGACGTTGCCGGCGAGGTCGGGCCGGTGCGCGTACATGCGCTTGATGAAGTCGACCTCGTCGCTTACCGCCGGTGGGTTTGCGAGCGCGAGGCCGCCGATGTATACGCGCGCCTGCGAGTTCACGCCCTTGATCGCGTTGCGCGCGGCCAGGTAGAGATCCGCGTACGCCTCGGCGTTGCCGGCCTGCGGCTGCCAGAAGACCGTGGAGTTCTCCTCGTTCCAGATCTCGAACTCGGTGACGGGCATCGGGGTGAGCGAGGGGTGCGAGGTCCAGAAGCTGCCCCCGGGGCCGTAGCGTCGGGCGAGCGCGGCCGCGTAGGCGGCGAAGTCAGGGACGTAGGCGGGGGCGACGGCCGAGGTGTCCTGGCCGGGATTCACTCCCGACCAGCTCGTGGAGTAGTCCACGATCGGCAGCCAGCGCAGGCCGTGCTGGGCCAGGCCCTGGACGATGCCGTCGTACATCGACCAGTTGTAGGTGTGCGTCCCGCCGCTGGGCGGGTTCGGCTCGACGTTCTCCCAGCGCGCGTCAATGCGGGCGAGCGACAGGCCGCCGCCGGCCATCGCGGACAGGTCGGGAGCCCAGCTCGAGCTGGATCCGTCGAAAACCTGCTGCACGTTCACGCCGTAGAACCCGGCGGGCACGTCTGCCCGCGCGATAGTGGCTCCCACGCCACCCGCAATGAGGGTGATCGCAACGCCGACCAGTGCACCCAGCCGGAGACGGACGTGAGCACGTGCAGAACGCTTGCCTGCCCGTGTTTGCACGGGCTTTCAATCGGCGGCCCGCAGTGGGACGCGGACCCGTCCAGGGCGATCTGGACGAATGTTCGATAGCGCTTTTGTCGAGCCGGGGATGGCTGCGAACTCAGCGGATGCGAACGATCCGCGCGCGCTTCGTGATGCCGCTTCCGGCGACCGCGGTGGCCCGAACCTTGCCCTTCATTCGCCACGAGCCCGCGTGCCTGATCCGCAGCCGGATCACGCGGCGCCGCGCACCGAGTCCGGCGGTGCGCGTGGAGAGACGGTGCTGCCCCGCCTTCTTGCCCCGGCCGAGCCCGTAGAGCTCGAGGCGCAGGTCGCAGTTGGGCTGGCAGCTCACGGCGATCCGCACCCAGTGACGGCGCCGCACGTTAAGCACGCGCATCCGCAGCCTGGGGCCGGGCTGCCCGCCCGCTGCCTGGACGGAGGCGGCGGGGTGGCAGATCGCCTGCGGAGTGGTGGGCGCCTTGGTGGAGGTCATTCCGCGCATGAGCTTCACCGCGTTCAGGTAGGCGATCCCGGACGGCTTACCGGTGCCGTCGCGGTTCCAGATCCCGAACCAGCCCTCGGCATCCGATGGGTTGTTCTCCTGGGTGAGCCACGTGTACGGGATCAGCCGGTCGACGTTGCAGTCGGAGTGCGGGAGTTGCTCGGCGAGCAGGCTCAGGTCGGTGGCGCGGTCCGCCTCGGAGGTCGAGGTGGTGGCCCAGCCCACCTCCGTGATCTCGATCGGCACCGACGGTCCGTCGAGCAGGTCGAGCGCGCCGCGGAAGCGCGCCAGCCGCATGTAGGTGTCGGCGAGCGTGGCCTGGTACGGGTGCAGGCCGACGCCGTCGACGTGCCCAGCGAGGTCCGGCCGGTGCGCGTACATGCGCTGGAGGAACTGGACCTCGTCGGTCACGCCCGGCATGCCGAGGGCGAGGCCGCCCACCACCACGTCGGCGGCGGGATCGACCGCCTTGATGGCGTTGCGCGAGGCCATGTAGAGGTCCGCGTAGGCCTCGGGCGCCGAATCCTGCGGGCGCATGAAGGCGCTCGAGTTCTCCTCGTTCCAGATCTCGTAGTCGGTGACCGGCAACTGGGGCAGCGACGGGTGCGACGACCAGAAGCTGCCGCCACGGCCGTAGCGCTTCGCCAGCGCGGTGGCGAACGCCGTGAAGTCGCCGACGTGCGCGGGCGCCACCACCGAGTTGCTGTCGCCCGGCGTGACGCCGGCCCACTTGGTCGAGTAGGCGACGATCGGATACCAGCGCAGGCCCGCCTGCGCCATGCCCTGCACCATCGCGTCGTACTTCGACCAGTTGTAGTTGTGCGTGCCCCCGCTAGGCGGGTTCGGCTCGATGTCGGACCAGCGCGCGTCTATACGCGCGAGCTGCAGTCCGCCGTTCGCCATCGCCGACAGCTGCGGCGCCCAGGACGAGGACGACCCAGAGAAGACCTGCTGCACGTTGACCCCGTAAAAGCCATCCAGGCTTACGGCTTTAGCGCTGCCGGCGCCAAGTCCTACCGCAGCAAAAACGAGGCCCAGCGTGAGGGCGGCGCGGCGGAGGGTTGGGGTACGGCGACGCGGCCGATACCGCGTAACCACACCCCGATTTTTGACACCGGGCATGGTCTGCAAACACCACTACCGCCTATGAGCAAACTTTTACCTCAAAACGCCATTTTTCCGCCACTTGCAGGCACAGTTTGAGGTAGCGGAAGGTGGTTCAGCGCAGCCGTACGGGGCGGGTCACGCGGCTCGTCTCGCCCGAGCGCTGAGTGGCCACGACGATCACCTCGGCGCGCGGCCGGAGGCGCGCGGCATGCGCAGGAAGCTCGAGCCGGAGGACTTTCGTCTTCGAGCTGAAGGAGTGCGTGCGCACCGTCGACTCCGTCTTGAAGCGGCGCTTGCCGGGCTTGCGCGCCATCAGGTAGGCCTGCAGCCGGCAGTCGCTGTCGCAGCGCACGGTGATCTTCAGCAACCCGTGCTTGCGGTCGCGGGCGACGCGAACGCGCAGGCCCGGGCCACGCGGCTTGGGCGGCGCGACGCTCGGCGTGCTGGGCGCCGTCGCGGGCGGAACCGCGAGCGAGTGCGGCGAGACGGGCTGCGGGTCGGGCGGCACCGGATACTGGGAGTCGCAGAGGTTGAGCTGGTCGCTCGGCGCCGGGGTGGAGCTCATGCCGCGCATCTGGAGCACGGCGTTCACGAACTGCCGGCCCGACGGCTTGGGCGTGCCGTCGGCGTTCCAGATCCCGAACCACTGTTCCGGGTCCGTCGCGTCACCCTCCTTCGACGTCCACTCGTAGGGGAAGAAGTCGTAGATGTCGCAGCCGGAGCGCGGCAGCTCCTGAGCCAGCTCGGTGAGCTCCTGCCCGCGGGTCGCGTCCGACACCTTCGTGGTCGTGTAGCCCAGCTCGTTGATCGCGATCTGCTCGTGCTTGCCGGCCAGCAGATCGAGCGCCTGGCGCCAGCGGGCGAAGCGCTGGAACGTGTAGAAGATCGTCTCCTGGTAGGGGTGGAGTCCCCACACGTCCACGTCGCTCGCCACCTGCGGGTCGTGGGCGAACATGCCCTTGAGGAAGCCGATCTCGTCGCTTGCGATCGGCGGGTTGACGAGCGCGAGCCCGCCCGCCATCACGAGCGCCTTGGGGTTGATCGCCTTGATCGCCTGGCGGGTCTGCAGGTAGAGGTCGGCGTAGCGGCCGGGCGTGTCCGCGTTCTGGGGGTCCCAGTAGTAGGTCACGTTCGGCTCGTTCCAGATCTCCCACTCGCGCACCGGCTCCGCCGGCAGCGCCGGGTGCGTGGCCCAGAAGCTGCCGCCGATCCCGTAGCGCTGCACCAGCGCGCGCGTGTACGCGAGGAAGTCGGCCACGTGCCCGGTGGTCATCTCGGAGCCCATGTCGCTGGGGTTCTCCTGCGCCCACGGCGGCGGGTAGTCGAGCGTCGGCATCCAGCGCAGTCCCTGCTGCGCGAGGGCGCCGACGATCGCGTCGAACAGCCCCCAGTCGTAGCTGTGCTGACCGGAGGCGCTCGGCGCGGTGGCCTCGGCGTTTGACCAGCGGGCGTCGGTGCGCACCGTCGTGAGGCCGCTGCCGGCGATCGCGCCGAGCTGCGTCGCCCACGTGCTCTGCGGGGTGTTGAACACCCACTGCGCGTCCATCCCGTAGAAGCCGGGGCCCACCGCCGCGCCGGCGGGCGCCGCGCTCAGGCAGCCGAGTGCGAAGGCCGCTGACGCCACGGCGGCGATCAGCGCACTGCGGCTCCGTCGCCTCACGACCTGATCAGCCCCAGCACCTCGTCGCGTTTCTCCTCCATGTCCTCGCGCGACACGAGCGACTCGAGGTTGAGGCGCAGCAGCGGCTCGGTGTTGGACGGGCGCACGTTGAAATGCCAGTCGTCGTAGTCGATGGAGACGCCGTCGAGCCAGCTCACCTCGCCGTCCGGATGGCGCTCGGCGAGCTCCTGCATCTTGGCGTCCTGGTCGGCCACCTCGGAGTTGATCTCGCCCGAGATGAAGTACTTCTGGCGCAGCGGGGCGAGCAGCTCGCTCATGCGCTTCTCCTGCACCGACAGCAGCTCGAGGATGAGCAGCGCGGGGATCGTGCCCGAGTCCGCGCAGTAGAA
>DASXNY010000063.1:0-10183 GCA_036494715.1 Thermoleophilaceae bacterium | reverse complement strand
GCCTGAGGCGAAAGCTCCCGCCGCGGACGCGAAGGCTGCGCCCGTGCCGGAGGTTGCCGAGGCGCCCGCACCCGAACCGCCCGCGCCCACGCCGCCGGCACCTGAGCCACCTGCGCCTGCGCCCGAGGCAGAGCCGGCAGCGCCCGCGCCGGAGGCCAAGGCCGCGGCACCCGCGCCCGATGCAGAGCCGAGCGAGCCCGAACCCGAGGCGGAGACCGACGCTCCCGCGACGCCCTCCTCGGGCGATGGCCAGCCCGCAGCCGAGCAGGGCTCGGATGGGACCAAGAAGCCGCCACGCGGCACCGGCCCGCGCATCCTCGACCCCGGCACGTCGTCGCGCGGTGGCCAGCGCGGCGGAGGCCCCGGCGGCAACGGTGGCCCCGGCGGACGCTCGCGCCCGACCCGCCCCGACGGCGGGCGCGGCCCCAGTGGCCCGCCCGCCGGCGGTGCTGGCGCCGGTGGCGGCGGTGGACGCCGCCGCGTCGTCATCGACTCCCAGGCTTCACGGCGCCCGCAGGGGCCGCCGCCCCCGCAGCAGCCGCCGCGCCGCCGCCGTGGTCGCAGGCGCCTGACTCCGCTCGAGGAACCGGCGCCGACGCCGACCAACGTCGTCGTCGAGGAGCAGGTCTTCCCGGTGCACTCCGGTGCCACCGTCAAGGAGGTCGCCGAGACGCTGGGCGTCCCGGCGGCCGAGGTCATCAAGCAGCTCATGAAGCTGGGCGAGATGGCCACGCTGACGCAGACCCTCCCCGACGAGGCGATCGAGGTGCTGGCCGAAGCGCTCGACAAGAAGATCGAGATCGTCACCACGGCCGACGAAGTCGAGGACGCCGTCCCGGCGGACGAGGACGCCCCCGAGGACCTCGAGGAGCGCCCACCGGTCGTAACGATCATGGGTCACGTCGACCACGGCAAGACCTCGCTGCTGGACGCGATCCGTGAGACCGAGGTCGCGGCGGGTGAGGCCGGAGGGATCACCCAGCACATCGGCGCGTACCAGGTCAACAAGAACGACCACACGATCACCTTCATCGACACCCCGGGCCACCAGGCGTTCACCGCCATGCGCGCCCGCGGCGCGAAGGTCACTGACGTCGCGGTGATCGTCGTGGCCGCCGACGACGGCGTGATGCCGCAGACAGAGGAGGCGGTCGACCACGCCAAGGCGGCGGACGTGCCGATCATGATCGCGGTCAACAAAATCGACAAGGAGGGGGCCGACCCCAACCGCGTGCGCGGCGAGCTGGCTCAGCTTGCGCTCACCCCCGCCGACTGGGGCGGCGACACCGAGTTCGTCGACGTGTCCGCCAAGACCAAGGTCGGGCTCGAGAACCTGCTCGAGACCGTGGTCACCATTGCCGAGCTCGAGGAGCTCAAGGCCAACCCCAATACCGAGGCTTCAGGCAGCGTGATCGAGTCGAAGCTCGACCCGGGGCGCGGCCCGGTCGTGACGCTGCTCGTGCAGCGCGGAACGCTCAAGGTCGGCGACGCCCTCGTGGCCGGCGCCCACTGGGCGCGTGTGCGCGCGATGAACGACTACCGCGGCGAGCGCATGAAGCAGGCCCATCCCGGCGACCCGGTCGAGATCCTCGGCTTCGAGGGCGTGCCCGAGGCCGGCGAGCACTTCCGCGTGGTCGAGAACGACCGCCGCGCCCGCCAGCTCGCGGGCGAGCGGGCCAACCGCCTCAAGACCGAGGCCCTCGCGCGCCGCCAGGGCGTGCGCGTCTCGCTCGAGGACGTCTTTGCCCGCGCACAGGAGGGCATCAAGGAGCTCAACCTCGTGCTGAAGGCCGACGTGGCCGGCTCGCTCGAGGCGCTCGAGGACGAGATCGCCAAGCTGCCGCACGACCAGGTCGCGGTGAACGTCATCCACGACGGTGTCGGCGGCATCAACGAGTCCGACGTGATGCTCGCCTCAGCCTCCGACGCGATCGTGATCGGCTTCAACGTGCGGCCTGTCCAGGACGCGCGTCAGATCGCCCAGCGCGAGGGCGTCGAGATCCGCACCTACTCGGTGATCTACCGCGTGGTGGAGGAGCTCCGCGCCGCGATGGAGGGCCTGCTCGAGCCGGAGGAGGTCGAGAGCACGATCGGCGTCGCGGAGGTGCGCGCCACCTTCCGCGCCTCGCGCGTCGGCACGATCGCCGGCTCGTTCGTCCGCGAGGGCACGATCCGGCGCGGCGCGAGCGCCCGCCTCGTCCGCGGCGGCACGATCATCTACGACGGCCGCATCGCCTCACTGCGCCGCTTCCAGGACGACGCCCGCGAGGTCGAGGCCGGCTTCGAATGCGGCATCGTGCTCGAGAACTATGCGGACGTGAAGGAAGAGGACGTGATTGAGGTCTATGAGACGCGGCAAGTCGAGCGTGAGCTCTAGCGAGCTCACGGGTCCACAGTCGACAGACCGCAGTCGACAGAACTGAGTCCTGTGGACTGTGGATCGTGGACCCGATGTCCTACCTCTGCCTCCTCGAAATCCACCTCCACTTCCCGGACAACGGCAGCCTCAAGGGCAAACGCAAGGAGTTGCTGTCGCTGAAGGCGCAACTCCAGCGGCGCTTTGGCGCGAGTGTCGCCGAGACGGATCATCAGGAGCTGTGGCAGCGCTCGACGCTGTCCGCGGCGCTCGTCGGGCGCGACGTCCACAGTCTCGAGGAGGCTGCCGCCAAGCTCACTCGCTACGTGGAATCGCAGTTCCCGGACGGCGTGCGTGTTGAGCGAGGTCTCATCTCTGCCGACGAGATCCTCAGCTAGGATGGCGGCCGGGTCCCGGATGCGGCGGGTAAACGAGGCCGTTCGAGAGGTTCTCTCCGGGCACATCACGGACGATTTGAAGGACCCGCGCGTCGGGTTTGTAACAGTGACTGGAGTCGAGACGAGCCCAGATCTGCGCCATGCGCGCGTATACGTCAGCGTGCTCGGAAGCGACGAGCAGAGGAGCGAGGCCCTCGAGGGGCTCAACTCCTCGGCCGGCTTCCTACAGTCCAAGGTCGGGCAGGAGCTGCGTATGAAGCGCACACCTACGCTGGAATTTCTCTACGACGAGTCGATCGATCGCGGGATGCGGATCTCGGAGCTACTAGACACGGAGGATCAGGGGCAGTGGGAGTAGTAACGGATCTCGATCAGGTGCTGGGCGAGCTGCGCCAGTCCGACAAGCTGTTGCTCACGACGCATGAGAACCCGGACGGCGACGCTCTCGGCTCGCTGCTGGCGACCCACCAGATCCTCAGCGTGCTCGGCAAGGACGCGCTCATGTTCATGGCGGCTGACGAGTTCCCGCTGCCCTACGAGTACCGCCACATGGACTTCAACGGGCTGCTCAACGATCCACCGGACGACATCGACGAACGCACGATCGTCTTTCTCGACTGCGGCAACATCGATCGCATGCCGGTCGACTTCCTGCAGCAGGCCAACCTGCACATCCTCAACATCGACCACCACCACGACAACACGCGCTTCGGCACGGTCAACCTGGTGGTGCCGAACGCGTCGTGCACGGCGGAGATCGTCTACCGGATCGCCAAGGAGCTCGGCGTGGAGATCACGCCGGAGATCGGCGAGGCGCTGTACGTCGCGCTCGTCACCGACACCGGGCGCTTCATGTACGAGAACACCACCCCCGAGGCGCACCGGATGGCGGCCGAGCTGATCGAGCTCGGCGTCGACGTCCACGGCGTCTACCGCCGCCTCTACGAGGACCTTCCCTTCAGCCGGCTGCAGTTGCTCGCGCGCGCGCTGAACCGCGTCGGCCGCTACGACGACGGCGCGCTCACCATCACCTATCTCACGCGCGAGGACTATGAGGAGACGGGCTCACTCGAGACCGACTCGGAGGGCATCGTCGACCACATCCGCGCGGTCGAGGGAACCGCGGTGGCGGCGCTCGTCCGAGACCTCTTGTCCGACGAGCGCGCCGGCGTTCGCAAGGTCAGTCTGCGCTCCACCGACGGGCGTGTCGACGTCTCGCGCATCGCCCGCGGGCACGGCGGTGGCGGACACCGCCAGGCCGCCGGGTTCTCCACCGAGCTGCCCGTGGAGGAGCTCATCGAGCGCCTGCGCGTGGAGGTCGGCGAGCAGCTCTAGATGCCGGACGCGGGCGTCGTCCTCTACCCGAAGCCGGCCGGCGTGACCTCGCACGATGTCGTGGCCGATGTGCGGGGACGCCTCTCCGAGGAGGCAGGCAGGCGCGTGAAGGTGGGACATGCCGGTACGCTCGACCCGTTCGCCACCGGGCTGCTGCTCGTGCTCGTCGGCGCGGCCACGCGCGCGCAGCGCTTCCTGATGGAGCTGCCGAAGACCTACCGGGCGCTCGCTCGGCTCGGCTGGACCTCCGACACGGGCGACCGCGACGGCCGGCTCGAGCACACCGGCCGCGTGCCGGAGTCGCTCGCGATCCCGACCGGCGAATTGCTCCAGGCACCACCGGCGTACTCGGCGGTGAAGGTCGGCGGCGAGCGTCTCTACAAGAAGGCGCGCCGCGGCGAGTTCGTGCAGGCGGACGCGCGCCCGATCACGGTCCACCGCGCGGCGCTGCTCCGCCACGACGACGAGCGCGCCGAGTTCGAGATCGAGTGTTCCTCGGGCACCTACATCCGCAGCCTGATCACGGACCTCGGCGACGCCTACTGCGAGGAGCTCGAGCGCACGGCGATCGGCCCGTTCGACTTAGATGATGCGAGCGAAGAGAGAATCGTCCCCTTGAACGACGCCCTCGACTTCCTGCCGGAGCGGGTCCTCGAAGAGGACGAGGCGGCGAGAGCGGCGAACGGAGTGCCTCTGCCCATTGCAAACTGCCAAGTGCCAACAGAACACGTGCGGTTGACCCATCAGAACCGCCTGCTCGCGATCGCCGAGTTGCGCGACGGCGCCCTTCATCCAACAGTCGTGTTCCGATGAAAGTCACTTCGCTACAAGACGTCGAACCCCGTCCGCGCAAGGTCGCCGTCGGCACCTTCGACGGCGTGCACCTCGGCCACCGCGAGGTGATCCGCGGCAACGACACCGTGCTCACGTTCGACCCCCACCCACTCGCGGTGGTCCGGCCCGACGTGCTGCCCAAGCTGATCTCGTCGTATCCGATCAAGCGTGACCTGATCGCCGGCCTCGGCGTGGACGAGCTCGTCGTGATCCCCTTCGACGAGGAGTTCTCGAAGAAGACCGCGGACGAGTTCATCGACGAGGTCCTGGTGGACCGGCTCCAGGCGACGCACGTGTCGGTGGGGGAGAACTTCCAGTTCGGGCAGAAGGCCAAGGGCAGCCCGGCGCTCCTGTCCGAGCGCACCGACTTCAAGACACGCGTGGTGCCGCTCGTGGAGGTGCAGGGGGAGACAGTGTCCTCGAGCCACATCCGCGGGCTCGTCGCGGCCGGCGAGGTGAAGGAGGCGGCCGACTTCCTCGGCGGGCCGTTCCTGTTCCAGGGTGAGGTGGTACACGGCGACAAGCGCGGCCGCGAGCTTGGCTTCCCGACCGCCAACATCGTGCCGAGCCCCGAGCTCGTCGTGCCCGGCCACGGCGTCTACGCCGCCTGGGCGCACGGGCAGCCGGCGGCGGTGAATGTGGGGGTGAGGCCGACGTTCGTCACCGGCCGGGGACTCCTGATCGAGGCTTTCTTGCTCGACTTCGACGGCGACCTCTATGGCGATGACCTGCGCGTTGCGTTCGTGGAGCGGTTGCGCGGCGAGAAGCGCTTCGAGTCCGTCGACGATCTGATCGCCCAGATGGAGCTCGATGTGCAGCGGGCGCGCGAGATCTGTTCTGCTACGGTCTTCCGCCGATGAGCCTGACCCAAGACGCCAAGCGCGACATCGTCACGAAGTTCGGCAAGACCGACACGGACACCGGATCCACCGAGGTGCAGGTGGCTCTCCTCACCGCGCGTATCAACCATCTCACCGAGCACCTGCGCGAGCACCGCAAGGACCATCATTCGCGCCGCGGGTTGCTGATGCTCGTCGGCCAGCGCCGGCGGCTGCTTCGCTACATGCAGAAGAAGGATCTCGACGGTTACCGGAACCTGATCCGGGAGCTCGGTCTCCGCCGATGATCGAGCCCGGCTCCCCGGCGCCGGACTTCACTCTGCGAGACCAGGACGGCCAGGAAGTCTCGCTCGGGGATCTGAAGGGCCAGACGATCGTCCTGGTCTTCTACCCGCTCGACTTCAGCCCGGTCTGCACCGACCAGCTCTCGATCTATCAGGAGCTCGTGCAGGACTTCGACTCGCGCGGGGTCAAGCTGTACGGCGTGTCCGTGGACTCCGCGTTCGCGCACAAGGCGTTCCAGGAGAAGCTCAACCTCACATTCCCGCTACTCGCGGACTTCGAGCCGAAGGGCGCGATCGCGAAGGCGTACGGCGTCTACAACGACGACTTCGGTACGTCGCAGCGAGCGCTCGTGATGATCGATCCGGATGGGATCGTGAAGTGGGCGTACTCCTCGCCCAGCCCGCTCGAGATCCCGGGCGCCAACCTGATCTTCGACGCGCTTGAGCCCAGCGCCGCCTAGCGGCGACGGCGGCGCTGACCTCCGCAGCTCCGGGCCGCCCGAGCCCGGCCCCGACGACCACGTGCGTGGCGACTCCGGCGTGCTCGTGATCGAGTACGGCGACTACGAGTGCCCGTACTGCGCGAAGGCCGACCGGCTGATCGCCGCCCTGCCGATCGTGCGGGTGTTCCGCCACTTTCCGGTGCCGTCGAAGCACCCGCGCGCCCGCGCGCTCTCCCTCGCGGCCGAGGCGGCGGCACTGCAGGGCCGCTTCTGGCAGATGCACGATTCGCTGTTTGGCGACCAGGGCCACCTCGATGACCCGCACCTCTGGGAGCGGGCGCGCGCGCTCGGTCTCGACCTCGAGCGCTTCGAGGCCGACCGCCGTTCGGACGCGGCGGAGGAACGCGTCACGCGCGACTTCCGCTCCGGCGTGCGCGCCGGCGTGATGTCGACGCCGACCCTGTTCGTGGACGGCGAGGCCCACCCGGGCGTGCCGGGGTCGGAGCTGCTCGAGCGGCTAGCCGCGGCTGCTGAGCAGTAGCTGAAGCAGCTGGTCGACCGGTGCGCGGCGCAGCCGCACGGCGACGCTGAACGAGAGCGTGCCCAGGAACGGGCCGGCGTGGAACTGCGTGGTGCGCGCGGTCTGGAACAGGAACGTCCTGCGCCGCAGCGAGCGTGCGCTGAACGTCGCTACCGGGATGTCGCCCGCCACGTCGAGGTCGCGCGGCCCGGTGCAGTAGGTGTCGAGGAAGTCCGGCAGGTCGATCGGCGCGTGGAAGACGACGTGGATCTGGCCGGGCCGGCCGCTCGCCTCGAACTGGTCGCTGCGGCGAAGGATCTTGTCCGTGCAGGGAGCGCCGCCGTCAGGACCCTGCACCGTGGCGCTGGTGAGCCCGCCGAAGTCGAGCCCGCCGAAGCCCACCACGCGCCGGCCGCGCACCGTGAAGGCCGCGAAGCCGTCGGCGTGCTCGAAGCCGTAGCTGACCGTGCCGCTGTAGCCGCAGACGCCGACGCGCCGGCAGGCCGGGCCGGCATCGCCCTGGAAAGTCATCACCTCGGAGATGCGTGCGTCGGTGACGTCGAAGGCGTACGTGTGCGGCTTGGCCGCGGCCGCCGGGGCGGCGAGCACAGCCCCGCACAGCGCCGCAATTGCCCCGAGAATGACCGCGCGAGTCACGGGTCGAGTGTCCTCGCGCGGCCGGGTGCTGTCAACGTGGCGCGACGGGGGCCCGTTGCTAACCTCCCCAGGACTCTTATCGAAGAGCCAATACACGCATGCCGCCAACCGGAGGCGGCGCTGAAAGGAACAGCATGAATGAAGTAGGCGCTCCGCAAGCGCACCGCGTCTCGGTCGACGTCGGGGGAACGGAAATCACGTTCGAGACCGGGAAGCTCGCCAAGCAGGCGAGTGGCGCCGTGGTCGTGCAGGCAGGGGAGACGTTGGTGCTCTCCACCGCGACCGCAGGAAACCTCCGCGATGTCGACTTTCTGCCGCTCACGGTGGATGTCGAGGAGCGGATGTACGCCGCGGGCAAGATCCCCGGAAGTTTCTTCAAGCGTGAGGGTCGCGCAGGCGAGAAGGGCACCCTCACCGCTCGCATGATCGACCGTCCGCTCCGCCCGCTCTTCCCGAAGGGCTGGCGCCGCGAGACGCAACTCGTCTCGATCCCCATCTCGGTCGATCACATCAACCCGTACGACATTCTCGCCATGAACGGCGCGAGCGCCGCGCTGATGGTGTCGGACATCCCGTTCCCGATGCCCGTCGGCGCCGTGCGCATCGGCATGGACGACGAGCGTGGCTTCGTCGTCAACCCCGCGGAGGAGTCGCTGCTCGAGACCGGGCTCGACCTCGTGGTCGCGGGCACCGAGGAGGCCATCCTGATGGTCGAGGCCGGGGCCGACGAGGTGTCCGAGGCCGAGATCCTCGACGCGCTCGACATCGCCCACGCCGAGATCAAGAAGCTCTGCGAGGCGCAGCGCAAGCTGCAGGAGCTCGCGGGCAAGGAGAAGCTGGAGGTCGAGGTCCCGCAGGTCAACGAGGACCTGCTGCGGCAGATCACCGACCGCTTCGGCGCGGCCCTCCAGACCGCTACCCAGGTCGAGGACAAGCTCGAGCGCCAGGACGCGACCAAGAAGGTCGAGGAGGAAGTGCTCGAGGCGTTCACCCCCGAGGAGACCGCCGAGAACTTCGCCGAGGCTCGCGCCAGTGCGCAGCTCGCCTTCGACAAGCTCGAGAAGGACATCATCCGGCGTCGGATCGCCGTGGACAAGAAGCGTCCCGACGGCCGTAGCGCCGACGAGATCCGCCCGATCTGGATCGAGGTGGGCGTCGCCCCGCGCACGCACGGGTCGGCGATCTTCACCCGCGGCCAGACGCAGGCGCTCTCGGTCGCTGCCCTCGGAACCACGCGCGAGGAGATGAGGCTCGACACGCTTGGGCTCCAGACCGCCAAGCGGTACTTCCACCACTACAACTTCCCGCCGTTCTCGGTCGGGGAGGCGGGCTTTATGCGCGGTCCCAAGCGGCGTGACATCGGCCACGGCGCGCTCGCCGAGCGGGCGCTGGTTCCGATGATCCCGAGCCAGGAGGAGTTCCCGTACACGATTCGCGTGGTCTCGGACATTCTCGAGTCCAACGGCTCCTCGTCGATGGCCTCGGTTTGTGGTTCGACGCTGTCGCTGATGGATGCGGGCGTGCCGCTCAAACACCCGGTCGCCGGTATTGCAATGGGGCTGATAAAAGAAGGCGACGAGTACATCGTCCTCACCGACATCGCCGGCGTCGAGGATCACCTCGGCGACATGGACTTCAAGGTCGCCGGCACCGAGAACGGGATCATCGCTCTGCAGATGGACATCAAGATCACCGGCGTCACGTTCGAGATCATGCGCGACGCCCTCGCCCAGGCGAAGGTCGCACGCGAGTTCATCCTGAAAGAAATGGGCGCCGTGATCGACGCCCCGCGGGCCGAGCTGTCCAAGTACGCCCCGGGAATCTCGTCGGTCCAGATCGATCCCGAGAAGATCGGCCTGCTGATCGGCAAGGGTGGCGAGACCATTCGGGCCCTGCAGGAGGAGTTCGAGTCCCAGATCGACGTCAACGACGAGGGAATGGTCCTCGTCTACGCCGCCGATCGCGAGCGCGGCGACGCGCTGGTGGACCGGATCCGCTCGATGACCAAGGAGGTCGAGGTCGGCGACGAATTCACCGGCAAGGTGGTCAAGACGACCACGTTCGGGGCCTTCATCGAGCTGTCCAAGGGCACCGACGGTCTGCTGCACATCTCCAACGTGGCCCCCGGTCGGCGCATCGGCACCGTCGAGGAGGTGCTCAACAAGGGCGACGAGCTCCACGTCAAGGTGGTCGAGGTCGACCGCGAGCGTGGCCGGATCGGCCTCCGGCTCGCCGACGACCCGGAGATCCAGGGCAAGAACCCTGAGGAGCTGGCGGCGATCGCGGCAGCCGAGAACGGTGGCCAGCGCCGCGAGCGCGCGCCTCGCGAGGGCGGTCGTGACCGTGACCGCGGTCGCGGGCCCCGTGACCGCGACCGTGACCGGGACCGCACCGGTGACCGCGATCGCGGCCGGGTGCGTGACCGCGACCCCGATCGCCCGCGGTCGTAACCACGGTAGCCGTGCAACAGGAGCACCGCCTGACCACGCTCGAGTCGGGCATCCGGATCGTGACGGA
>DASXNY010000062.1:0-9133 GCA_036494715.1 Thermoleophilaceae bacterium | reverse complement strand
TCTGCCAGTGGGCGGTGCCCGGCTCGAACGGGCGACCTCCTGCTTGTAAGGCAGGCGCTCTGACCAACTGAGCTAACCGCCCAGACGAACGAGTCTAGCCTTGGGTCCGTGGCGTTTGTGCTCACACTGATCGGGGCGCTGCTGGCGTGCGGGCTCGAGCTGCTCGAGGCGCTGGCGATCGTGCTGGCCGTGGGAATCACGCGCCGTTTTCGCGACGCGCTGATCGGCGCCGCCGGGGCCGCGCTTGCCCTCGCCCTGCTCGCCGTCGTGCTCGGGCCGGTGCTGATCTCGCGCGTCCCGCTCGACCCGCTGCGCGTCCTGATCGGCGCGTTCCTGCTGCTGTTCGGGCTCGAGTGGCTGCGCAAGGGCGTGTTGCGCCTCGCCCATCTGCGCTCGCCGTCGTCGTCGTTCAAGGAGTTCGTCGAGGAGCAGGAGGAGCTCGAAGGGCTCGCGCTGCCGCCGCCCGGCCAGCCCGATTGGGCGGGGCGGACGATCGCGTTCAAGGGCGTTCTGCTCGAGGGCGCGGAAGTCATCCTGATCCTCACGGCGCTCGGGGCGCGGCCCGGCGGGCTCGCGCCCGCGCTGATCGGCGCCGGCGCGGCTCTGGTCGCGGTGATCGGTGTCGGCCTCGTGCTGCACGCCCCGCTCGCCCGCCTGCCGGAGACGCACCTCAAGTACCTCGTCGGGATCGTCCTCTCGAGCTTCGGCGTCTTCTTCGCGGCCGAGGGACTAGGCGTGCACTGGCCGCTGTCCGACGCTGCGCTGCTCTACATCGCCGCCGCCTTCTTCCTCATCTCGCAGCTCCAGATCCGCATGCTCTCGCGGCCCCCCGCGGCGGTGCCCGCATGAGCGTGCTGCGCCAGCTGCGCAAGCTCGTGCTGGGCGAGACCTGGTCGCTGCCACTCGGCGTCGTGCTCGTGCTGGGGGCGGCCGGCATCTATCGCCTGCTCGATGACGACGACGTCTGGTGGAAGCACGGCGGCGGCTTCATCCTGCTCGGCCTCGTCGCCGTCGCGCTGACAGTGTCGCTGGCGAGCGCCCTGCGCGCTCACCGCCGCTAGGTCGCGCGCCTGGCGCAGCATGGGCGTGCTCCGATGTCGACGCCGGCACCAGCGGCCGATCGTCGCCAAGAAGTGAGTCAGTAGGGGCGAGGGGAATCGAACCCCCGATCTCCGGCTTGAAAGGCCGGCGTCCTAACCGCTAGACCACGCCCCCAATGCCTAGCCAAGTCTAGGCGGCTGAGCGCTATTTGAGGTGGTTCGCGCGCAGGAACGCCGCGGCGACCGACGCGGGCGACTCGCCGCGCAGCACGACGGACGCGTTCATCCCGCGCATCACACCGGTCGTAAGCTTGGCGCTCACCGCATTCAGCGTCTGGGTGAATGCCGGCCCCTGCTGGTCGAGCACCTTCTGGCGCACGAGCGGCGCCTCGTTCTGAAAGCCGAACACGTTCTCGGGGTCCTTCAGCACGACGTATTTGTCGCTCTGGAGCTGGCCGTCGGTCGTGAAAACGTCGGCCGCGTCGACGCTGCCGGAGTCGAGTGCCGCGTACTGGGTGCCGATCCGGTGGGGGCGGAAGGCGATGCGCGTGAGCCCGTACATGCGCTTCAGCCCGATGATCCCCTCGACGCGCGTCTTGAACTCGGGCGCCCCGGAGATCCGGACCACGCGCGGCACGTGTGCGAGGTCCGCGATCGAGCGCACGTGGTAGCGCTGGGCGAACGCGGGCTTGACGGCGAGCACGTCGCGGTCAACGAAGGGAGTTGGGTCGAGCAGCGCGATGCCCTCCCTGGCGGCGACATGGCGCGCCTCGTCGTAGGCCTCGCGCGCGGTCGACGGGCTGCCCTTGCTGCCGCCGATCACGCTGTTGAGGATGCCGGTGTACTCGGGGTAGGCGTCGAGCGTGCCGAGTGTCAGAGCGCGGTAGATGATCTCCGTCGCGCCGACGTCGCTCTTCAGGGCGACCTTGAAGCCCTTCGCGCGCAGCGCCTGCGCGTAGAGCTCCCCGAGCAGGAACTGCTCGGGGAAGTTCTTCGTCCCAAACGTGATCGTCGGCTTGCCCGCGCCCGGGCCCTTCACCGTGCTTGTGGTCGGCTTGTCCGAGGAGCCACAGCCCGCCACGGCGACGGCGAGAGTGAGCAGGATCGCCGCGCCGCCGATATGGAGTTTTGTGCCTGACAGGTGGATCAGCCGAGCCCGCGTCTATGCGCTCACGCCGGCAGGAGCGGTCGTGGGATTTGGGTCTCCCGTGGTGCCGGAGTCCGGAATCGTAAAGTGGAAGATGCTGCCGCTGCCCTTGCGGCCCTCCACCCAGATCCTGCCGCCGTGGTGCTCGACGATCTTCATGCAGATGGCGAGCCCGATGCCGGTCCCCTCCTTGGCCGCGCCCAGCCGGGCGAACGGCTGGAAGATCCGCTCGGCGTGACGGGGGTCGATGCCGACCCCGTTGTCCCGCACCGAGAAGCGCCACTCGCCGGGGAACAGTGCGGCGCTCACATGTACCTCGGGTGCGTCGTCGTCCGAGAACTTGAGCGCGTTTGAGAGCAGGTTCTGGAACACCTGGCAGAGCTGGTTGGCGTCGGCGGTCACCGTCGGCAGTGCGTCGGAGGTAAGGCTGGCGCCCTTCTCCGCGATCGACGCGGCCAGGTTCTCGCGCGCGCGGTCGAGCAGCTCGTCGGCCGGCACCGTCTCGCGCTGGAGGTCGCCGTGGCCGACGCGCGAGTACTCGAGCAGGTCGCGGATCAGCGTACGCATACGGTCGGTACCCGACAGGATGCTGTCGAGGAATGTCTTGCCGCTGTCGTCGAGACGGTCGCGGTAGTCGCGGTCGAGCAGTCCGGCGAACACTGTGACGGTCTGCAGCGGCTCCTTGAGGTCGTGCGAGGTGACCGCTGCGAACTGGTCGAGCTCCGCGTTCGAGCGCTCGAGCTCCGAGGTGCGGGCCGCGACCTCGTCGCGGCTCTGCTCCAGCGACGCCGCCATCGTGTTGAAGGCACGGCCGAGGTCGCCCAGCTCGTCGCCGCGCTGGTCGGGGGCGCGCGCGCTCAGGTCGCCGTGGGCGACCCGATCCGCGCCTGCGGCCACGTCGCGTACCGGCCGCACCACTGAGCGGGCGAGGTAGATGGCGAGGATCAGGACGGCCCCCAGGCCGAACACGAGACCGCCGATGCCGAGCCAGATCGCGGTGTCCGCACGGCTGCTCGCCTGGCTCGTGCGCTTGTCGGCCAGGGCGCGCTCGCTGTTGAAGAGCTGCTGGAACTGGCGCCGGATCGCGTCGACGCGCTGCGGTCCCGTGCCGTTGACGATCACCGAGCGCGCGACCTCGATGCGATCGCGCGCGAGCGAGATCATCGGGATCGAGTAGAGACTCACGTAGTCGTCGATCGCGTTCCTGATCTCGAGGGCGCTGGCGCGGGCGGCCGGGTTGTCGTGGACGAGCGACGCGAGCTGCCCCGCCTGCGCCGGGTAGGCCTGCCGGGCCGCGGTGTAGGGCTCGAGGAATACAGGCTTGGCGCCACTGGCCACGTAGCCGCGGACGCCCGTCTCGAGGTCGATCGCGAGCTTCTCGAGCTTGTTCCCCGCGGAGATCGCCTCCTGGGCGCGGATCGCCCGCTGCGCCGAGTCGCGTTGCCCCCGGATAGCGAACACGAGCAGCACGAAGACGGCCCCGATCAGCAGCGCCAACGCGCCGCTCGCGACGACCATCCTGGTGGTGATCCTTCTTCTCAAAGCGATCCTCCGGCTCCGCGCCGGATCGCCCAGCCTTGGAGGGCTGCCCCAGCAACGGGGAGGGCGAGTCCCGTGCTGGCACGATGATAGATGCGCCCTCGGGTACTCGCAAATGGCTCGACTTGAACCGAACGGGTCGGTCAGAGACACCCAAACGGTGACCATTCATTGCCCCGGGTCCTGCCGCGCGGCAGGTTTCACGGCAGCGCGCGTGGGGTCCCCCTAGCATCCAAGTCAGGGCCTCTAGCTCATCTGGTAGAGCACCGGACTTTTAATCCGGCGGGCTGGGTTCGAGTCCCAGGGGGCCCATTCAGCGGCCGCCCGGTGGTCACGGCCGCGTTCGGCTAGTGCCGGAAGTGGCGGCGGGCGGTGAAGACCATCGGCACGCCGGCCCGCTCGCAGACGTCGATGACGTCTGGGTCGCGGTTCGAGCCGCCCGGCTGGATGATCGCCTTGACGCCCGCGTCGATGGCGGCCTGCGGCCCGTCCGGGAAGGGGAAGAAGGCGTCCGAGGCCATCACCGAGCCCTCGACCGGCGCCTGCGCCTTCTCGATCGCGATCCGCACCGAGTCGACCCGGCTCATCTGCCCCGCGCCCACACCGAGCGTGCCGAGCCCCTTGCTCAGCACGATCGCGTTCGAGCGCACGTGCTTGCACACGCGCCAGGCGAACAGCAGCTCGCCCCACTGCTCCTCGGTCGGCCGGCAATCGGTGACCACCGACATCTCCTCGCGCAGCTCTGACTCGCTGTCGCGGTCCTGCACCAGGATGCCGCCGCGCACGCGCTTGATGTCGTGCTCGCCGAGCGGCACCCGCCGCCGCTCCTGGTTGTCCATGATGCGGATGTTGGGCTTCTGGGTGAGGACCTCGAGCGCGTCCTCGTCGTAGCCGGGTGCGAACACGAGCTCCACGAACGTCTCGGCCAGCTTCTCGGCGAGCTCGCGGTCCACGCGGCGGTTGAAGCAGAAGACGCCGCCGTAGGCGCTGAGCGGATCGCACGCGAACGCCTTGTCGTAGGCCTCAACGGCGTTCTTGCCGACGGCTGTGCCGCACGGGTTGTTGTGCTTGAGGATCGTCGCCGCCGGAACCTCGAACTCCTCGAGCAGCTTCCGCCCCGAGTCGAGGTCGAGCAGGTTGTTGAACGACAGCTCCTTGCCGTGCAGCTTCGACACCATCGACAACAGGTCGGTGCGCGCGCCGGCCTGCGAGTAGTAGGCGGCGCGCTGGTGCGGGTTCTCGCCGTAGGTGAGGTCGAGGACCTTCTCGTACGCGCGCACGTAGAGACCGGGAAAGGACTCCTCCTTCTCGGAGAACCAGCGCGAGATCGCCGCGTCGTAGCGAGCCGTGTAGCCGAACGCCTCCATCGCGAGCGCCTCACGCGTCGGCTCGGACAGCCGCCCCTCGCTGCGGCGCAGCTCGTCGAGCACGGCGTCGTAGCTCTCGGGCCGGACCACGACGGCGGAGAACGGGAAGTTCTTGGCGGCCGCACGGATCAGCGTCGGGCCGCCGATGTCGATGTTCTCGATCACCTCGTGATCCTCCACGCCGCGCTGGCTCGACACGCGCTCGAACGGATAGAGGTTCACGCACACGAGGTCGACCGGCTCGATCCCGTGCTCGTCGAGCGTGCTCGTGTGCTCGGGGTTCGAGCGGACCGCGAGCAGGCCCGCGTAGATGCGCGGGTTGAGCGTCTTCACGCGCCCGTCGAGGATTTCCGGGAAGCCCGTGTAGTCCTCGACCGAGCGCGTCTCGATCCCGGCCTCCCCGAGCTCGCGCGCCGTGCCGCCCGTGGACAGGATCTCGACGCCGAGGTCCTTCAGCCCGCGCGCAAAGTCGACGAGCCCGCGCTTGTCCGACACCGACAAGAGCGCTCGCCGGATACGCACCTCGCCCGGCTGCACAACCTCCGTGGGACCCGACTCAGTGGCCTCAGACATCAGCTCGTTCCTCGATCAACACCCGGCGCGGATTGTTCGGGTCGACCCGCACCGCCCCGCTTGCGAGGAGCCTGATCGCGCGCGGGAGCAGCTCGTGCTCGATCGCGTGAACGGACTCCTCCACCGACTCAAGCTCCGCAGAATAGGGAAGCTCGAACGCCTGTTGCATGATGATGGGCCCGCTGTCCACGCCCTCGTCCACGAAGTGGACGGTGACACCCGCCACGCGCACGCCGTATTCGAGCGCCTGCTCGACCGCGTGGATGCCGCGGAATGCGGGCAGGAGAGACGGATGCACGTTCACGATCCGGCCCGGGAAACGGCGTATGAAGTCCGGGCTGAGGATCTCCATGAAGCCGGCCAGCACGAGCAGGTCGACCTCGTGCTGCTCGAGCCAGTCACCGAGCGCGCGGTCGCGCAGCTCGCGGTCGCCGCCGTGGTCGGCGGCGTCGAAGACGCCCGTCTCGACGTCGGCCGCCTGCGCGCGCACCAACCCCCGCGCCTCGGCACGGTTGGAGCCGACGCACACAACCTCGATGCCGTCGCGGCCGTGCACCTTGTCGAGGATCGCCTGGAGGTTGGAGCCCTCCCCGGAGATCAGTACCGCGACCCGGAAGCTCACGCGGCGATGGAGGCGGGCGGCACCTTGAGCACGGGACGCGTGCCGCCGGTGGTGGCCAGCCGTTTCTGCTCGATCAGCTCGTCGATGCGCTCAAGGATGTCAGCCCTGCGCATGTGGGAGGACGCTCCGTACCCGGGCAGCCCGTCGTAGGAGTTGCGCTCGATCTTCTTGCCGCGCGCTCCGTGCAGGATCGCGGCGCAGGTCGTCCTGCCCACCGCCGGCCGCGCGCCACGAGCTACGGACATGATCGCCTGGTCGAGGTTCTCGATCGTCTCGGGTGCCGGTGCCGGCGGCTCCGGCACTAGCCCCGGTTCGCAGACGTCGCAGCACGGCCCGACGCGCTCCGGCTCGCTGCGGTCGCCGAAGTGGCGCAGGATCGCGGTGCGGCGGCAGGAGTCACCCTCGACGTACGCCCAGATCTCGCGGTACTGGCGCCAGCGTGCCCGCGCCGCCTCGCCCATCGAGGCCCGGCAGCGGGCGTCCGCGCCGCGGTCGTAGGCGCCGACGATGCGGCCCGCCACCACATCGCGCGCCGACGGCAGCGGCTCGATCACGCCCGCCCCCGCCAGGTGCCCGACCAGCGCCGCCACCTGGTCGCCGTCGCAGCCCGCCGCACGGCCGAGCTCCCGGGCGTCGAGGTCATAGCGGCCGTCGCCGTCCGCCACCGCCGCGAGCCGGTCGAACAGCACCTGCGGCAGCTCCGGCCCGAGCTCGTCGCGCTTGATGAAGTGAACGTGCAGCGCCTTGTCGCGGTTCTCCGCCAGGAGGAGCGCACGCGACGGCGCGCCGTCGCGGCCCCCGCGGCCGGCCTCCTGGTAGTAGGCCTCGAGCGATGCCGGCACGCTCGCGTGCACCACCGTCCTAACGTTGGGCTTGTCGACCCCCATGCCGAACGCGTTGGTGGCCACGATCACGCGTGTCTGGTCCGCGAGGAAGCGGCGCTGGACGGCCGCACGGCGCTCACGGTCGAGGCCCGCGTGGTAGGGCAGCGCCTGCTCGCCCAGCTCGTGGGAGAGCAGCGTCGCGATCTCCTCCGCGCCCGCGCGCGTGCCCGCGTAGACGATGGCGGGCAGCGCGTCCGGCTCGCGCAGCGTCTCGATCAGCAGCAGCTGCTTGTGGTGCGGTGTCGGCCGGGCGACCGCGAACGACAGGTTGGGCCGGTCGAACCCGGTGGCCACGCGCAGCGGCTCTCGCAGCCCGAGCCGGCGCACGACGTCGGCCGCCACACGCGGCGTGGCGGTGGCCGTGGACGCCACGATCGCGTCCGCCTCGAGATAGCGCGCGGCGTCCGCCAGCCGGAAGTAGTCCGGCCGGAAGTCGTGGCCCCACTGCGACACGCAGTGCGCCTCGTCCACCACGAACAGGCCCACGCGCGCGTCCTTAATCTGCCGCACGAAGCCCGGCGAGGAGAAGCGCTCAGGCGCGACGTACAGTAGCCGCAGCTCGCCGCGGGCGGCACGCGCGACCGCCTCGGCGTTGGCCCCCGAGTCCTGTTGCGCATTGACGAGCGCCACCCACTCGCCCAGCCCGCGCGCGTGCAGGGCATCGACCTGGTCCTGCATCAACGACACGAGCGGCGAGACCACCACCGTGAGGTCGTCCCGCAGGAGCGCCGGCAGCTGGTAGCAGAGCGATTTGCCCGAGCCGGTGGGCATCACCACGAGCACATCGCGCCCGGCCAGCGCGGCCTCGCAGGCCTCGCGCTGCCCCCGCCGGAACTCGGCGAAGCCGAAGTACTCGTGCAGCGATCGCTCTAGATCAGTCACCTGGCGAGGGTAACCGCCGGATCGGCGGGATCAGCCTCATTCGCCCGCTCTGTAGCGCTCCCGTTTCGCAACGAGCGAACTTGTTACGGCGCGTCGCCGGCCAGCACCGCCAAATCGCGGCTCTGCCACACCACGCGCGCCTCGAAGCCCGCCTCCGACAGCCACGCGAGCTGCTCGGCCACGGTGCTCGGCTTGTCGTAGTCGCCGTCGATCGGCGTCACCGCATCGGCCGGGTCCTCTGGCACGACCACGTCGCCGACCACGATCCGCCCGCCGGCCGCCAGGACCGACCGCGCGCGCGTGAAGAGGTCAGCCTTACCCGCCCCGTCCAGATGATGCACCGCGAGCACGGACACGAGCACGTCGAACGGACCCTCCGGCAACGGCTCCTCGAGCCGCCCCAGCCGTAGCTCCACGCGCTCGACCGGCAGCACCAAGCGCGCCCGCTCCAGCATCTCGGAGCTCGCGTCAACACCCACGAGCGTCGCGAGCGGATGCAGCTCGAGCACGCGCCGGGCTGTCTCGCCCGTGCCGGTGCCGAGCTCCAGCACGCGCGCGGCTCCGTACCCGGTCGCCACCGCCGCTTCGTCCTGCAGCCGCTCGTACTCCGGCACCTCCGCGCGCATCAGCGCGAGGTACTCCTCAGGTCGCCAGTGGAACTGCGACACCTACAACAGCGCCCGTGACCGCAGCGGCAGCGGCGTGCCCTCCTCGAGGGCGAACTTGCCGTTTGCGGACTCGGTGTGCTCCAGCGGGTACTCGCCGCTGAAGCAGGCGTCGCAGTGAGTGTCGCGGCCGAGGCCTATCGCCTCGTACAGGCCGTCCAGTGACAGGTAGGCGAGCGAGTCGCAGCCGAGCTCCTCGGCCACCTCCTCGACTGTGCGGCCGTGAGCCACCATCTCCTCGGTCGTCGACATGTCGATGCCGTAGTGGCAGGGGTGGCGGATCGGCGGCGCGGAGACGCGCATGTGTACCTCGGACGCGCCCGCGTCGCGCAGCATCTTCACGATCTGGCGCGTGGTGTTGCCGCGCACGATCGAGTCGTCCACGACCACGATGCGCTTGCCGCCGACGATCTC
>DASXNY010000061.1:0-18711 GCA_036494715.1 Thermoleophilaceae bacterium | reverse complement strand
CGAGCGGAACGACGGGGTCGTTGCGGCCCTGGATGATCGTTACCGGCGTCGCGATCTCCGGCAGCAACTCGGCAAGCACCGGCAATTCCTCCGGGTACCTGCGGACATAGCGCATCGATTCCGCGAAGCGGTCGCCCTCGTAGCAGGCCATGTAGTCCGCGCGGATTTCGTCGGGTATCCCGCCCGCGATCGTGTCCACCGCCGCGCCGACGATCGCATGGGGGTCCATCCGGCGGTACTTGTCGAGGTCGGGGTCGAGCACCCACGACGCGAGCGGCTCACCGAGCTGCAGCGGAACCGCGGCTCCGCCGGTGCCCACGACCACGCTCGCGATCCGCTCCGGATCTGCAGCCGCCGCAAACAGGGCGGCCGAGGTTCCCACGTCCGGGCCGACGATGTGCGGCCTGCCCAGATCGGCGTCTGCGATCAGCTGCGCCAGGAACCCTCCCATCGCCCGTGGCGACAGGAGATCCTCTCGGCGTTCGGACGCGCCGAACCCGGGCAGGTCGATCGCGAACAGCCGGGCGTGCTCTGCAAGCGACGCCCACATCCGTGCAAACGCGTACACGCTCTCGGGCCAGGGACTGGTGAGCAGGATCGTCTGCTCGCGCGAGCCGCCGCTATCGGCGTACCGGATTCGGACTCCGTCGATCGTCTGGAAGTTCACTTGGGGTGTTGTTTCTGTCGGCATGCGGGCAGACTCCACGCTTGCACCGTCCTTCGCCCCCGTGGACCCCCTGGTCAAGCCCCTGGACCTGCGGCGCGCACTCGTCCGCACTACGCCGCGGTCGGCGGCCCGAACCAGGTGGTCAGCGCTTCCGAGAGTCCGAGTTGGGTGCCCTCTCCGACCCAGGCGACGTATCCGTCGGGCCGGATCAGCACGGCGGTGGGAGCGGTGACCGCGCCAAGTACAGGAAGCTCCCACAGGCCGACATACTCGGCATCGATCAGCCGGACCCGGTCGGCCCATGCAGTGATGTCAAACTCGCTTGGCTCACCGAGGTTGAGCAGCACCGCCTGAGCGTCGTGCAGCAGGGTGAAGACCCGCAGCGGGCCGTCGGCGGTCAGGACGTCCAGGTCGGGCATACGGCGTCCGAGCAGGGGGTGGCCCTCCCCGAGGTCGTAATGAATGTCGAGCCCGGACATGGTCCCCGCGACCCGTTTGCGAGGCTCGTCCATGCTCGCCAGCTCGGACACGACATCGACCAGGGCCTTCATCCGCTCGTCCCGGCGCTGGAGCACTGTCTGAGCCATCGTGTGCTGAAGCGCTCGGGCAGCCACCGGGTAGCGTTCGTCCTGATACGTATCCAGCAGGCTCGCCGGGGATGTGCCGTTGACCACCCGAGCCAGCTTCCATCCCAGATTCACCGCGTCCTGCAGACCGAGACTGAGGCCCTGTCCACCCGCCGGGTAGTGCACGTGCGCCGAGTCGCCGGCGAGTAGGACTCGTCCCGCGCGATAGGCGACTGCCTGACGTGTCATGTCGGTGAACCTGGAGATCCACGTTGGACTGTGAATCCCGAAGTCGGTGCCGTAGACGTTGATGAGCGCCTCGCTCAGATCGCGCAGGGTGGGCTCGCCGCTCGGCCCGAGCTGCTGCTCGGTCACGACGACCCTCACCGACCGCCCATCCTCCAACCTGTGGAGACCATGCACGCCCGTGGCGTCGTGGCGAACGCCCCGCGGCGGTTCCTCGGTCACCTCGACCTCGGCGATCAGGTTGCTCCTCGTCGCATCCCACCCCGCGAACTCGATGCCGGCTGCTTTGCGGATGACGCTGCGTCCTCCGTCGCACCCGACGAGATACTGCGCCCGCAGCGACCGGCCGTCGTACAGCTCGACGTCGACGCCGGCGTCGTCCTGCGCGAAGCCCGTCACCTCACATCCGTAGTGGATCCGTACAGGCAGCTCGTCGATCCAGGCGGCCATGATCCGCTCGATCCGGTTCTGCCAGATCCCGAGCGAGTACGGATGACGCGTCGGGAAGTCGCTCATGTCCAAGACGGTCGTGCCGAGCGTCAGGACCTGAGCCACCTGACCCTCCGCGAGGAACCGATCAGCGACCCCACGCTGATCCAGCACTTCGATCGTGCGCGAGTGAAAGCCGCCGGCCCGTGAGCCGGCGAGCACGTGATCGGGACGTCGCTCGACGACCGTGACGTCGACCTTCGCCAACGCCAACTCAGCCGCGAGCATCATCCCCGCCGGACCGCCTCCGGCGATCACCACCGCATGCTCGGTCATAGCCGCACTCCCGTCGGATATGTCGAGAAAAACGCCCGCATTGCGCCGCCCCATTTCCGTAGCTTCTGGCTTCCGGCGGGCGATTATGCGGCACGACTCAGGGCTTCATGAAGACCCCGTGTCCGGTATAAATTTGAGCTGGAGGGGGGCGGGTCACTGGTGTGTCTGGGAGTGTCAGCTGCGCCCCCGATCGATCGTGCGGGTCTCGGCCCAGTCCAGGTAGAGCCGGCGTTCCGCGAACAGCCACGTGCCCTCTTCCTTGATGAAGGTGTCGTGGTAGCGCAGAGACGCGACCATCAGCTTGCGCTCGCCGTCGCCGGCGAAGAGATGGTGGGCCAGGCAGTAGCTCTCGCCCGTCGCGGCGTCACCGTCAAGCTCGATCGTGCTCTGGCCGTTGAAGTGCGTCGTGGCCTCGTAGGTATTCAGGTTCTCGAACACGGGCGCGAGCGACTCGCGCCCGTGGAGGTCGTCCGTCGGTTCCGATCCCTGGCCCTCCATGTAGACCATGAAGTGGGTGTCCATGGTGAAGAGCGCCTTCTGCCCGTCGGCGTCACGGCGATCGGCGCAGTGCGCATAGGCGTCGACGAGCTCGCGGATCGCGAGGCGGTCAGCCGCTTCTAAAGCTGAGACCGCAGTGTGTTTCGACATAGCGTCAATTTCCCTAACTGGTGGCTGGAAGCTCAGGGATGAACCTGCGACCCGTAGCCGAGGTCGAGCCGGAGTGACTGCATGACGTGGAAGGTCGTGCTCGCCGTGAACACGTCGGCGGCCGCCAGCACACCGGTGTACTTCTCGATCACCGGTTCTGCCGCGGTGGCCGTGATCGCGTCCAGGTAGCCCCTCACCGCCGCCCAGACGTTCTCGCCGTACTTGACGAAGTACGGGGTGGGATCGACGGTGTCGAGCGCCTTCCTCGACTGGTCGGCGATGTCGGCCATGTACTGCTGGTGCAGCGCGATGTCGTCGCGGGTGCCGAGTCGGCCCATGTGACCGCCGATGAAGTGCTTCCACGGGTAGGAGAGCGCCGTGTCCGGGGCCACGATGTAGCCCTGCACGTCCTCGGTGAGATTGCTCTGGTAGACCGGCGCCCACCCCGGATTGACGATGTCCACGAGCATCAGAGCGTCGTGGTCGGGCAGGTGGATGAAGATGTTGTCGGGGGAGTGGTTGGACCCGTGCCACGCCAGCTCGATGCGCTCACCGCCGATTTCGAGACTGCGGCGATCCTGGAACGTCTCCTCTGGCGCAGGACGCGCGGGGTCGTCGTCGCGCAGCAGTAGGTTCCGCGTCTCCTCGTGCCCAATGCGAGCCAAGTTGCGGTCGAACAGCGACGACGCACCGGCGTGGTCAGCGTGGTGGTGCGAGTAGATGAGGTGGGTGACCTCGTTGCTGACCCCGTTGGCGGACGCGATCTCGTCGACGGCGCGCTGGATGTTGTGACCGATCGTGGGCGGCGCGTCCAGCAGAACGACGCCGTCCGAGGTGGTCAGGAACGCTGACTGGTAGGTGCCGTCGGTGACCCAGTAGAGGTTCCGCTCGACGCGACCGACGTAGTAGCCCTGCTCGTTGAGTGCGGGGCCGAACGCCGGGCGGGGGATGGGCGCGTAGTCCGGGAGGTTCTCGGCGCTGTTCGGGCGGGTGTTGGCGTGGGCCTCGGTCGTCGTATCAGCGGTGCTCATCGACTGCTCCCTTGTTCTTGCTCTTGCACGGGAGACGGATGCTGGCGCCACCTCCAGCCGCTCGAATCCATGAATTCCTTAGTCCAGGACCCGAGTCTCCAAGACCTGGCTGCGGGCGCTCAGGTCATGCGTCGCAGGTGTACACCACCTCCACGCAGCCGACCGGCAGCGCGTGCTCTCTGTTGAGCGTCAGCTTGGCCTCGGTGCTCATTGCGCACAGCACCCGACCGTCTACCTGCCCTCCCACGACCCGGAATCAGCAGCCCGGCTGGCGACGGCGACCACGGTCTTTGCCGACCGACCGATCGACCCGCAGGAAGCCGCTCTGCAAGGGCCGGGGGCTTAGAGAAACTGCCGGCCGCCGTCCACGATCAGCGTCTGGCCGGTGATGAAGCCGCTGGCGGGGGAGGCGAGGAAGACGGCGCTGCCCACGATGTCCTCGGGCTGGGCGCTGCGCTTGATCGAGCCGCGGGCGACGCCGTAGGTCTCGGCGTCGGGGATGATCTCGCGGCTCGCGTCCGTGAGGGTGAAGCCGGGGGCGAGCGCGTTCACGCGGATGCCGAGGTCGCCCGCCTCGCGCGCCATCGCGCGCGTCAACGCGATCAGCCCGCCCTTCGATGCCACGTAGTGCGCCCACTCGGGCGAGCCGCTGAACACGGTGGCGGACGCGACGTTGACGATCGCGCCGCCGCCGCGCTCGCGCATCACGGGCAGGCAGGCCTTCGCGCACAGCCACGGTCCCTTGAGGTTCACGCTCATCGCGCGGTCCCACTCGGCCTCCTCGATCTCGTGGAAGGGCGCGCGTCGCAGCCCGGCGTACAACCCGGCGTTGTTCACGAGCACGTCGATGCCCCCCAGGCCCGACCGGACCGAATCGACCATCGCGGCCACGGACGCCGCGTCGCTCACGTCCACCGGCACCGACACGGCGTCGACGCCGTGCGAGCGCACCAGTTCCGCCGTCTCCGCGGCCGCCGCCTCGTCGATGTCGGCCGCGGCCACGCGGCCACCCGCGTCGGCGAATGCGAGGCTGAACGCACGGCCGAGCCCCCGGCCGGCGCCGGTGATCAGCACCACGCTGCCGCCGAGGCCGGCCATCAGCGCTGCACCGGCTCGGCCGGCAGCAGGTCGAGCTTGAGCGCCGCGACCGTGCGCGCCAGATCCCCGCGCGCACGCGACTCGGCCTCGGAGGTGAAGAAGCGCTCGAGCTGCCGCTCGAGATCGGGGTAGTACTCGGCCGGGCTCCTGCCGGTCCAGAGGCAGCTCAGCGCAACGCCCGGGATCCCGAAGCGCCAGAGCCGGTCGCAGTCCTTCATCAGCTCGTCGTTGCGCGAGAGCGGCTCAACCCGTGTGTCATGCCCGTCGACGATCGCGGCCACCTCGTCGATCAGATCGGCGGGATAGTCGAGCCCGTCGAGGATCTCCCGCGCGAGCCGCGCGCCCTCGCGCTCGTGGGCGAAGCGGATCTCGCTCTCCATCATGCCGGGGCCGAAGCCCTCGCTGATGATGCGGTCCTGGTCGAGCACCGCCCAGCCGATGTCGTGCAGCAGCACGCTCAGCAGCACCACCTCGGAGTCGGCCTCCGGGTGATGCGTCAAGAGCCACTGGGCGTCCGCGTACGACAGCGGGATGTGGATGTCGTTGCCGCGCGAGCGCATGTAGGGACGCGCGGCCTCCCAGACCGCGGCATTGGGATCATTCGGCATCAGTCGAGCAGTGTGACCGTTCCGCTCGAACCGTCCACGCGCACGCGCTGGCCGCTGCGGATCGTGGACGTGGCGAGGCCCGTGCCGGTGACCGCCGGCAGCCCGTACTCGCGGCAGACGATGGCGGCGTGGCTCATCATGCCGCCGATGTCCGTGACCACGGCGGACACGCGCGCGAACACCGGACCCCAGCTCGGAGCGGTAACGGGCGCGATCAGCACCTCGCCCTGCTCGACGTCGCCGAGCTCGGCGGCGTCGAAGACCACGCGCGCTACGCCCTCGACCGCGCCCGGCGATGCCGGCTTGCCCGACAGGTCGCCGCCACCCGGGCCGCTCAGCCACCTGTTCACGCTCTCCGAGGTGATCCCGTAGAGCATGATCGTGAACGGCTCGGTGACGACCTCCGGCGGCTCGTTCATGGCTGGCCGCGCCGGCCGCGAGGAGAGCGCCGCCACGATGCGCTTGCGGCGCTCGATCTCGGCGGGCCAGTGGTATGGGCCCGCGCACTCGGCGCCCACCGCCCAGCCGTTGCCGTAGTCGAAGATCGCCTGCGGGACCTCGTCGCGGCGCAGGTAGAAGATGTCGTCGGCCTCGTTCCAGAAGCCGGCGTCCGCCAGTACCTGACCGAGCTCGCGGATCCGCCGCCAGAACAGCGACAGGCACCAGTGCTCGATGTAGAAGTTGTGGTTCTCGACGTACGGGAACACAACAGCCGAGAGGCCGAGCTTCTCGTCGAAGGCCACACGGGCGACGTCGTCCGGCAGCAGTGCCCTGTACTCGGCGATCACGCGGTCGCGCTCGGCCTGGATCGCCGCCGTCGGGCGCTCGATCTCCTCGCCCGCGCGGACGCGCGCCGCATAGTCGCTCACGAAGCCGAGCGGGATGTCGAGGTGGTCGAGCCAGACGCGGTCGCTCGAGTACATGCCGCTGCCCGAGGAGAAGTTGAACCACGGGTCCTGCGCGGCGGTCCATGCCTCGATCCACTCGGAGCCCCGCGGGGCGGCGGCCACTGCCGCCAGCGCCTCGTCCACGCCGCCCTGAGCGAGCGCGCCGTCCACGTCGAGCTCGACCGCGAGGCGCGCGAGCTTCTTCAGCTCGTCGTCGGGCCGGAACAGGTCGACCTCTACGCCCTGCACCATCTTCGCGATCCCGAGCTCGGACACATCGGGCAGCACCTCCTTGCAGAACGTGAAGAAGTCGAGGTAGGCGACGTAGCCGAGGTTGAGGAACTCGAAGTGGTACTGGAACGCCTGGTAGGCGAGCTCGATCGCGCGGTTGTAGTTGGCGGTGAACTGGAAGTGCGGATCGAGCCCCTTGCCGCCGGTGATCCACTCGATCGGCACGCGCTCGGGGAGCGGCTCGAAGCTGATCGCCTCGAGCTCCGCGATCGTCTGGCGGATCTTCCCGTGCCAGTTCTCGAGCAGCTCGCCCCAGTTGGCGAAGTAGTAGCCCGCCCGCTCGAGGAACTCCGGCACGCGGCCCGGGATCTCGTCCTCGGGCACCGGCACCGGGCTCATGTAGAGGTAGCCGTTGTGCACCCGGTAGTCGATCCCGTTGGCCGGCGGGATGATGTAGTGGCGGGTGTTGTACTGGCCGAGGCAGCGGCAGGCGAACTCGACGGTGATCGCGTCGAACGGCTTGAAGACGGTCGGCCAGTGCTGGGTGTCGGCGAACCAGAAGCGCGCCTCCTCGGCCTCACGCCTGTCGTCGCGGAAGTGGAGGTAGTACGGGTAGAGCTCCTCCCAGCCCTCGGCGCCGGCCGGCGCCGGGTCCTCGTAGGGGCTGGCGAAACGCTTAATCGCTTGGGTCGACATCCGCGGTCCTCCTCGCGGCCAGTGGGTTGACGAGGGTCTCGACGAGGCTCCCGAGGCCGAGCGCGTAGCTCGCCCCCGCGGCTGCCGGCCGTTGTTCCTGCTTGCGCGACCAGACGGTCTCGGGCCTGCTCTGAAGCAGAACGACACCGGACTCGTCGGTGGCCCATTCGACGTCCTGCGGGCAGCCGTAGTGCTGCTCGGCGCGCTTGGCCAGCGCCGCCACGGCCTTCGACTCCTCGGGCGAGAGCGACGGCTGCGCTCCGCGCTCCGGCTCGACCGGCCGCTCGAGCACGCCGCGCCCGCTCGGATCCGGCACGAGCTCGACCTCCTTGGGCACGATCTCGCTGCTCACCACTTCGAGCATCACCTTGTCGAGCAGGAAGCTGTCGGGGGTCACCGTGCCGCCCACCACGCTCTCGCCGAGGCCGAAGCTCGCCTCGATCGCGATCTTCGAGCGGTCGCCGTTGCGCGGGTCGAGGGTCATCGCCACGCCGGCGGAGCGGGCGTCCACCATGCGCTGCACAACCACGCCCATGCGCACGTCCGCGTCGTCGATGCCGCGGTCGCGCCGGTAGGCGAGCGAGCGCTCGGACCAGAGGCTTGCCCAGCAGCGGCGCACGTGCTCGAGCACGTCCTCCTCGCCGACCACCCACAGGTAGGTGTCCTGCTGGCCGGCGAAGCTGGCGTCAGCCGAGTCCTCCGCGGTGGCGCTCGAGCGCACCGCCACCGGAACGTCGTCGCCGAGCCGGCGATAGGCGGCGCGGATCGCCTCGGCCACTTCCGCGCTCAGCTCGGTGGCCGTGGTCGTGATCGCGAACCCGGGCGGCACCGGCAGCCCCGCCTTGATCAGCTCGCCCAGGCTGGCGGCCTTGCCGCCCACGAGTTCGACGTCCTCGCGCGAGCAGCTCTCGAGCGGCAGCACCCAGGTGTCCCACTCGGCCAGCACCTGGCGCGGGGCGCGGAAGGTCGTGTTGGCTGCGTATTCGAAGCTCTGGCCGGGGACGAGCCGCAGGCCGGGCAGCCGGCGCGTGAGCTCCTCGAGTACCACCTGCGCCTCGACCCGGGCGAGCGACGCGCCCAGGCAGAAGTGGATGCCGTGCCCGAACGAGAGGTGGTTGCGCGCGTTGTCGCGGTGCAGGTCGATCCGGTTCGGATTGGAGAACGTCCCGTCGTCGCGGTTGGCCGAGCCGAGCAGGAGCAGCACGTTGGCGCCCTTGGGGATGTCGACCGAGCCGATCATGGCCACCTGCTTGGCCTTGCGCTTCCAGGCGAACACCGGCGTGCTGAGCCGCAGCAGCTCCTCGACCGCGGTCGGGATCAGCTCGGGCTCGGCGCACAGCTCGTCCCAGCGCTCGCGCTGCGAGAGCAGCGTCTTCAGTCCCTCGGCCAGCAGCGAGGCGGTGGTCTCCTGGCCCGCGGTGAGCTGGCCATAGACGAGGCCGGCCATCTCGTCGATGTCGATCGACTTGTCGCCGTCGTTGTAGATGGCCACGAGGTCGGTCGGCAGGTCGTCGCGCGGCTGCTCAAAGCGGTCCTCGATCAGCTTCAGGCAGTAGCGCCAGTAGAGGACGAGGTTGCGCGCGTGGTGGAGCTGCTCGTCGAGCGGCTGGTCGCCGAAGTTGAGATAGACGCGGCTCTCCGCCCACTCCTTGACGTTCGGCGCGTCCTCGTCGGGGATCCCGAGCAGGCGGAAGATCACGAACGCGGGGAGGTCGCGCGCCAGCTCGCCGACGAGGTCGGCGTTGCCGCGCTTCTCGAAGCGCTCGATCATCCGCACCGCCAGCTCGCGCACGTCCGGCTCGAGCGTGGCCACGCGCCGCGGCGTGAACGCCTTGTTGATGAAGCCGCGCAGGCGCGTGTGGTCCGGCGGCTGCCGGGCGGAGAGGCCGGAGTAGGCGCGGAACTCGCCCTCCTCGAGCACCCGCTGCACCTCGGGCGGGCGTGGCTTGTAGGGCGCCTGGGTGTTCTCCGACGAGAACGTCCCCGGGTTCTTGAAGATCGCGAGGATGTCCTCGTAGCGGCTCACCACCCAGTAGCCGAGCTCCTCGCTGTAGAAGACGGGCTCCTCCGCGCGTGCGCGCGCGTAGAAGTCGAATGGGTCCGCGATGTCGAACGGGTCGAACGCGTCAGCGACGTGCTGGTGAGCCGGACATTCCACAGGGGGACCGTAAGCCGTCCGCTTGCGTGAATCAAGACGCGCCGGCCCCTAGGCCGGGGCGCGCGTGCTCGCGTATTCCACGAAGGCGTCGATCGAGCGCGGATCGGAGAGCGCGTCGAGGCGCACCACGTCGTCGCGGTCCGCGCCCTGGAGGATCTTCTTGACCGGCAGTTCGAGCTTCTTGCCCGTGAGCGTGCGCGGGATCGACGGCACGGCTTCCATCGTGTCCGGCACGTGCCGCGGCGACAGCGCGCCGCGCAGCGACCGCGCCACATCGCCGCGCAGGTCGTCGTCCAGCTCCACGCCGTCGCGCAGGTGCACGAACAGCACGAGTTCGCCGGCGCCGCCCTCGGGGTCCTCGAGATGCACGATCAGCGAGTCCATGATCTCGTCGATGTCCTCGATCACCGCGTACAGCTCACCGGTGCCGAGCCGCACGCCGCCGCGGTTGAGCGTCGCGTCCGAACGGCCCGTGATCACGCAGCTGCCGCGCTCGGTGAACATGATCCAGTCGCCCTGGCGCCAGACGCCGGGGTACATGTCGAAATAGGTGGAGCGGTAGCGCTCGTCGCCTGGGTCGTTCCAGAAGCCGATCGGCATCGACGGCATCGGCTGGCAGATCACCATCTCGCCGAGCTCGCCGACCACCGGGTTGCCCTGCTCGTCGAAAGCCTTCACGTCGACGCCGAGCAGGCAGCCGGCCATCTCGCCCGCGTACACGGGCTGGAGCGGCATGCCGGCCACGTAGCCGCTGCACACGTCGGTGCCGCCGCTGCCCACGTTCAGCAGCGCGTCGGGCTTGACCTTTTCGTAGACCCAGGCGAAGCCCTCGCCGGGCATGGGGGAGCCGGCCACCTCGAACTGTTTGACGCGGCTGAGGTCGAACTCGCTGCCCGGCTCGAGCTCCTCCTTGCGGCAGGCCATCGCGTAGGCGGGCGCCATGCCCATGATCGTCACCTGCTCCTGCTCGACGATGCGCCACTGCTCGCGCAGGTCGGGATAGAGCGGATTGCCGTCGATCATCACGAGCGACGAGCGGCACAGCAGCGCCGACATCAGCGCGTTCCAGATCATCCAGGCCGTTGTGCTGAACCAGAAGATGCGGTCCTCCGGGCCCATGTCCCAGGACAGCCCCAGGTTCTTGAAGTGCTCGATCAGGATGCCGCCGTGACAGTGCACGATCGCCTTCGGGAGGCCGGTGGTGCCGGAGGAGAAGAGCACGTAGAGCGGGTGCGAGAACGGCACCGACTCGAACTCCAGGGCTCCCGTCTCGGCAGTGAGCGACTCCCACGACACGGCGTCCGGCAGCGAGCCCTCGCCGTAGGGCACCTCCACGACGTGCTCGAGCGTGGGCAGCTGCTCGCGGACCGCCGCCACCTCATCGCGACGGTCCACGGGCTTGTCCCCGTACCTGTAGCCGGCGATGGTGAGCAGCACCTTCGGCTCGATCTGGCCGAAGCGCGACACAACGCTGCGCGCGCCGAACTCGGGCGCGCAGCTCGCCCACACCGCGCCGAGGCTCGTGGTGGCGAGCATGGCGGCGAGCGTCTCGGGGATGTTCGGCAGGTAGGCGACCACGCGGTCGCCGCGCTGCACGCCGAGCCCGACCAGGCCCGCGCGCACGCGCCCGACCAGCTCGCGCAGCTCGCCGAAGGTCAGCTCGCGGCGCCCGCGCGTCTGCGAGTGGCTGACGAGCGCGACCCGGTCGAGGTCCTCGTCGAGCCCGAGCATGTGCTCGGCATAGTTGAGCGTCGCGCCCGGGAACCACTCCGCGCCCGGCATCTCGCGCGAACCGAGCACGCGCTCCGGCGGCATGTGCGCGCGGATCTGGAAGTAGTCCCAGATCGAGGCCCAGAAGCCCTCGATGTCATCGATCGACCAGCGCCGGAGGTCCTCGTACTCGGGGAAGTCGTGCCCGCGCTCATCGCGCAGGAAGTCCATGTAGTGGCCGAGCTTCGTCGTGGCGCGTGTGTCGGCCGGCGGCGTCCACAGCACCTCGCCCTGTTGCGGCGTCCCCATTGTCAGGAAGGCTAACTCAGCTCGGCCGAGCGGTCGAGGAAGGTGGAGAGCACGAGCATCGTCCGGGTGCGCACGACGTTGGGATCGCGCCGGATGCGCTCGACCACCTCCTCGAGGTGGGTGACGCTGTCGACGCGCAGGCGCAGCAGCACGTCGGGCTCGCCCGAGACGGTGAAGCCGGTCACCACCTCGTCGAGGTGCTCGAACGACGGCCGGATGTCGCCGGGGGAGGTGCGGTCGGCGCAGTAGACCTCCATCAAGAGCTCGATCGCGTCGTCGAGCATCGAGGTGTCGATGCGCGCGGTGTAGCCCTTGATCACGCCGTCGCGCTCGAGCCGCTGGACGCGCCGCTTGACTGCCGCGACCGACAGCGACACGTGCGCGCCGATGTCCGCCAGCGTGCGCCTCGAGTTTTCCCGGAGCAACGCAAGAATCTTGTGATCTGTGTCGTCCAAAGGGCGCATTTATTGCGCCGTCAAGACTAAAACTTGCCCCTTGGTTGTGTCAAGGGCACCTCCCGCGTAGCTTCGGGAGTAGACCGGTCAAGCGAGCCAAGGGAGAGGTAGCCAGATGACCAGCGTTCTGCCGCGCACGGAGCTGCAGCTAGAGGTCGACGGGGGCTCGCTGACGATCGGGGATGTCGTGGCCGTGGCGCGCGGCGGGGTATTCGCAGGGCTTGCCCACGATGCGATCGACCGCATTGAGGCCGCCCGTGAGCTCAAGCGCGAGTTGATCGCGCGCGAGGTGCCGATCTACGGCGTCACGACCGGCTTCGGCGACAGCGCGCACCGGCAGATCGCGCCCGCCAAGACCGCCGCTCTCCAGCACAACCTGCTGCGCGACCTGGGTTGCGGCACCGGTCAGATCGCCTCGCCCGAGGTCACCCGCGCGACGATGCTGCTGCGCGCCAACTGTCTCTCCAAGGGCAACTCCGGCGTGCGCGTCGAGCTGGTCGAGCGCCTGCTCACGCTGCTCAACGGCGACGTGCTGCCGATGATCCCCGAGCGCGGCTCCTGCGGCGCGAGCGGCGACCTCATCCCGCTCTCCTACCTAGGCTCGGCCGTGGTGGGGGAGGTCGACGTGCTGGTCGACGGCGTCGTGCGTCCAGCCGCCGAGGTGCTCGCCGAGCTCGGGCTCGAGCCGTTCGAGCTCGAGGCCAAGGAGGGGCTCGGCCTCGTCAACGGCACCTCGTTCATCACCGCCTTCTCCGCGCTTGCGGTTGCCGACGCACGCGACCTCGCCGACGTGTCCGATCTCTGCACGGCCATGGCATCCGAGGCGCTGCTCGGCAACCGCGGGCACTTCAACGCCTTCCTGTTCGAGGCCAAGCCGCACCCGGGCATGATCGAAAGCGCGCGTGTCATCCGCGGCCTGCTCGGCGGCTCGCAGCTCGCCCTCGACAGCGAGGAGATCTTCGCCGGTGAGGACCTGGCCGGGCGCGAGTACCTCGAGCTCCACCGCCAGGTGCAGGACAAGTACTCGATCCGCTGCGCGCCGCACATCAACGGGATGCTGCGCGACACGCTCGAGTGGGCCACGCGCTGGGTCGAGATCGAGATGAACTCCTCGGACGACAACCCACTGTTCGACCCCGCCAGCGGGCGCGTGCAGAGCGGCGGCAACTTCTACGGCGGCCACATGGGGCAGGCGATGGACTCGCTCAAGGTCGCGCTCGCCAACCTCTGCGACCTGATGGACCGACAGCTCGAGCTGGTCGTCGACGAGAAGTTCAACGGCGGGCTGACGCCCAACCTGATCCCGGAGTTCGGGCCAGACCACCCGGAGGCGGGCCTCCACCACGGCTTCAAGGGCATGCAGCTCTGCTGCTCGGCGATGACCGCCGAGGCGCTCAAGCTGTCCAACCCCGCGACGGTTCACTCGCGCTCCACCGAGGCCCACAATCAGGACAAGGTGTCGATGGCGACGATCGCGGCCCGCGACGCCCGCTCGATCGTCGAGCTCGCGCAGAACGTGGCGGCGATCCACCTGCTCGCGGTCACGCAGGCGTTCGACCTGCGCGACCCCGCCAAGGCGAGCCCTGTCACGCGCGCCGCTCACGACCTGATCCGCTCACGCGTGCCGTTCATGGACGGGGACCGCCGCATGGACGAGGACATCCGCGCCGTGGCCGACCTGATCCGCTCCGGCGAGCTGTCGCGGCTGGCGCGGGCGGGCGCGGCGCCGGTCGCTTAGCCGGCTAGCGCTTCTTGTGGTGGTGCCGCTTCGGCGGCGGCGGCTTCACGCCGAAGTGCTTCGACACCACGTGGCCGATGCCGCCTGGGCCCTGCGGCTCGGCATCGAGGCGGTAGTTGCCGGGACTCAGCGTGCGGTTGTGGAGGCGGCCGCTCAGGCGGAAGCGGACGCGGCCGGCGACGTCGTTGTGCTTGAAGCTGCCGACCTTGACGAACAGCGTGCACGTCCGCTGGCGCGCGTTGCGCCGCGTGCGCTTGACGCAGTTGGCGCCGCTGCGCCGTCCCAGCGTGGCACGGGAGATCGTGAAGGTCGTGGTGGCCGGCTGGCTCCCGGCGTAGGTGATCAGCGCGCCCACCGACGAGCGCGCCGCGCGTACCGGTCCGCCGTGCGCGGCGGCCACGAACAGCTTCGGGCGCAGCCGCATGCTCGAGATCCTGTCCGCCGCCGGCCCGGTCTTGAAGCTGAGGAACTGGCCGTCGACCGAGTCGGTGTCGTTCGTCCCGACCACGCGCGCCAGGTAGGTGGTGTTCGGTCGTAGCTTGGACAGCGCGGCGGTGCCGCGTGTCGGACCGGCCACCGTGCCGAGACTGCGGCCACCGGTGGAGCTGAGCGAGCCGCCCGGCGTGCCGTATTCGACGCGGAACGTTGTGCGCTGGTCGTGGCCGTCGACGAGCCCGAGCACCGCCGCGGTCGTGCCGCTGGTGGCGATGGCGCTCACAGTCGTGACCGCTGGCTGGGTGGTGATGCGGCCGATCGCCCGCGTGGCGCCCACGTCGGTGAACCAGAGGTTGCCGTCCGGGCCCGACGCAATGGCCGACGGGCTGCTGCCGCTGTTCAGGCCCGAGCCGAACTCGGCGATCGCGCCTGACGGCAGCGCGCGGCCGATTGCCGGGTTGGCGCCGCCCTGATCCGTGAACCACACGGCGCCGTCCGAGCCGCCGCTGATGTCGACCGGGCGCGCGCCTGCCTGCAGTCCCGTGCTGAACTCGGTGATCGCGCCGGCGGGGGTCGCGCGCCCGATGGCATGCGTGCCGCCGTCCACGAACCAGACGTTGCCGTCCGCCCCGGCGGTGATCTGCCCGGGCGCGCTGCCCGCCGGCAGCCCGAGCGTGAACTTCTGAACGCTGCCGGCCGGCGTCATGCGGCCGATCGCGTCCGGCGCGCCGCTGTCCGTGAACCAGAGGTTGCCGTCCGAGCCCGTCGCGATGCCTTGCGGCGACGAGCCGGCCGGCAGCGGGAACTCGTGGATGTCGCCGCTGGGCGTCACGCGTCCCAGCGCGGGCGCCGCCGCGTCCGCGTCCGCGAACCAGACGTCGCCGTCGGGCCCTGGCGTGATCCCGGCGAGCACGGCGGCCGGGTTGAGGCCGCTCGTGAACTCGATGATCTTGCCGGTCGTGTCGATGCGGCCGATCGCCTTCGTCGTGCCACGGTCGGTGAACCAGAGGTTGCCGTCCGCGCCGAGCGCGATGCGGAACGGGGCGCTGCCCGCGGCGAGCCCGCTGCTGATCTTGGTGATGCCGCCCGCGGTCGTGATGCGGCCGATCGCGCCGCCGCTGTTCGAGTCGGTGAACCAGAGGTTGCCGTCTGGGCCGCCGGCGATCCCGAGCGGCATGTCGTCTGGCGTCAGGCCGCCCGAGAACTCACTGATGGCCGGCGTGATCGCCGCGGCCGGGGCCGCGAGCGTCAGCGCGAGGAGCGCAGCCAGTCCTGCGAGTGTGGTTCGCCGCCCGATCACGTCACCTTACGGGCTGGGTCTAAATGCGCTCAGGCCTCGTCGAAGTCGTCACGGACGGCCTCGAAGTGCGTGCGGCAGGCGTCGCAGTGCCACTGTGCGGTGATGATCTGACCGCCGAAGGCGGACACGAGCGTGACGGCATCGCTACGGCCGCAGTTGGGGCATTCGGGGGTGGTCACAGCCGCGCCTCCGCGTTCCAGCCGGACCAGTCGCGCGGCTCCGGCAGCTCGACGCCGGCCAGCTCCGTGTCGGCCAGCGCCTCCGAGATCGTCGCGCGCAGCGAGTCCCGCAGGGAGCCCGCGCCAGCGGCGACGAACCCGCCCGTCACAAGCGACGCGAACTCGGCGTCGTCCGCGGGTCCCGCCCAGCGCGCGGCCTGCCACCACGCATCGCCGAGCGCGCTCGCGAACGCGTCACGCTGGAGCTCGTCGCGCGACAGCCTCCGCGCCCACGCCCGCGCGTGGACGCTGTGCGAGCGCTCCTCCTGCAGAATCTTCCGCGCCCGCTGCGCGAGCCCGACGAACGCGCTCTCCTCGCACGCGCGCACGAACGCAGTGAGCATGCCGTCGACAACGAAGTTGACGGCGACGAAGACGTTCCAGCTTTCGAGCTCCCGACCGAGCACCGCCATGCAGTTCCCGTCCCCTGCCACCAGTTCCCCGCCGCCCAGCTGCTTGAGCAGCGGATAAGTCGCGCGCGCGTGCCCGAGCTCGTCCTGCGCCATCGCCGCGGCCGCCACAGCCGACTCGAGCGTGGGCGCGCTCACGGCCCACTCGCCGTAGCGGCGGCCGAGTGCCGCCTTGTTGTCGGCCAGTGACGCCACCAAGTGAGCGAGCGCGCCCCGCTCGAGCGCGCCGACATCGAGCGTGACGGGCGTGGCGGTCACGCCGAGATCGCCTCGCGCATCGCGTCGCGGGGCACGATGATCATCTGGATCCAGGGCTGCTCGTCGTAGATCGAGCGCGCCGAGACGAGCGCCAGGTCCTCGTCGTCCTCGCGCACGGCGCCGACGTGGTGGAGCGGCTCCTCGTACGACTGCCGCGCAAACACCTCCCACGCCCTCATACGGCGATTCCCAACTCCCGCATCGTCGCGCGCGCGTCGCTGCGCAGGCGATCCTTGGTCCAGACCGGATCCCACACCACCTCGATCTCCACGGACTCGATCTCGGGATCGGCGACGAGGGCCTCGCGGATGTCGTCCTGGATGAAGTCCATCGCCGGGCAGCCCATCGCCGTGTAGGTGATCTCGAGGTCGGCCCGGCGCTCGGCCCGCTCGTACGCCACCGACACGATCAGCCCCATGCCGAGCACCGACACCGGGATCTCCGGGTCCTCCACGTGGCGCAGCGCCTCCCAAATGCGGGCCTCAACGCTCACGCAGCGGCCTTCATCGACTGGTAGCCACGCTGCATCGTGCGCACGTAGACCTGGTTCATCTCGCCGCGGCCCTTCCAGCGTTCGAGCACCCCGTCCCAGGAGACCGAACCATGCGCGAGGTCCCACTCGCGCTTCTCGGGGTCGAAGCGGGCGGGGAAGGGGCAGTCGATCACGTACGTGCCCGTGTCCTCGTCGCGGTGCGCCGGCACGCTGATACCAACCTCCTCCATGAACGGCACGACCTCGCCCATCCAGACCTGGCGCAGCTCGTCGTTGGTCTTGCCCTTGAAGCCGTACTCGAGCTGGATGCCGTGGCGCTTGCGCGTGTCCGGCAGCCCGAACCACTCGAGCGTGAGGATGAACATCCAGTCGACGGCGGCCTGCACCTCGGCCTTGCCGTCTGGCTCGGCCACGAGCTTCTTGATCCAGGTGCGGCCGTGGCGCAGGTGGAAGGTCTCCTCCTTGTCGACCTTCTTCAGCGCGCGCTTCCAGGGGCCGAAGGTCGACGACTGGTGCACGTCCGAGAGGAGCACGAAGCCGGCCTGGTCGTAGAGCGCGTTGGCGCACACGAGCTCGACCCACGAGTTGAGCGGCACGTCGAACGCGTACGGGTACTTGAACTCCTCCGCCGGGCGCTCGTACATGAGCCAGCTCATGTCCACGCCGCAGTCGCCGAGCAGGCGGAATGCGATGTGCGCGTGCGCGAGCTCGTCCTGGATGATCGACATCGCCGAGCCGAAGTTGTTGAGCGCCGGCGCGTGCTGGGCGGCGCGCAGATAGGAGGGCGCGCTGACCCACTCGGTGTCGGCGGACACGGTGAGGATGCGGCGGATCCCGCGCAGGTACTCGGGCGACATGTGCTCGAGGCCTTCGACGAGCTTCCCGGCCGCGAGATGCTCGCGGACCTCGTCCTCGGTGCGCTGGGCCAGCTCCTCGATCTCCGTCAACTCGACTCCCTAGTCATGTGACAGCTCACTAACGCTCGTGAGTTTATAGTCGTATGTTGATGTGGTCAACCTGCGCTGCTTCACAATGACCCGGTGAGCGTGGTCGGACTTGTGAGCCCGGGCGAGATGGGCGGCGCGGTGGGTGCCGCGCTGACGGCGACTGGGCACACGGTTCAGTGGGCGTCGGAGGGACGCTCGGCCGAGACGCGCGAGCGCGCGGAGCGCGCCGGGCTCAGCGACGCCGGCACGCTCGAGGCGCTCGCCCGCACCAGCGAAATCCTCCTGTCGGTGTGCCCGCCGCAGTTCGCGCTCGACACCGCGGCGGCGGTCAGCGGCTTCTCCGGCCTGTACGTCGACGCAAACGCGGTCGCGCCGGCGAGCGCGGCGTCGGTGGCAGAGCTGGTGGAGGCGGCCGGCGCGAGCTACGTCGACGGCGGCATCATCGGCCCGCCGCCGCTCGAGCCCGGCAGCACGCGGCTGTATCTGTCGGGCGCGGGGGCGCCGGCGGTCGCGGAGCTGTTCGCCGGCAGCGTGCTCGACGCGCACGTGATCGGCGACGAGCGCACGGCGGCGTCCGCGATCAAGATGGCCTACGCGGGCTGGACCAAGGGCTCCGCCGCGCTCCTGCTCGCGATGCGCGAGGCTGCCGAGCGCCTGGGCGTGGGCGACGAGCTGGAAGCGGAGTGGCGGCTCTCGCAGCCGGGGCTGGCCGAGCGCTACGCCGCCGCGGCCGCGTCGCGCGAGGAGAAGGGCTGGCGCTGGAGCCCCGAGATGCGCGAGATCGCGGCCACGCTCGAGGCCGCCGGGCTACCGGCGGGCTTCCACGAGGCGGCAGCA
>DASXNY010000060.1:0-11048 GCA_036494715.1 Thermoleophilaceae bacterium | reverse complement strand
GTGGCGGATCGGCGGCGCGGAGACGCGCATGTGTACCTCGGACGCGCCCGCGTCGCGCAGCATCTTCACGATCTGGCGCGTGGTGTTGCCGCGCACGATCGAGTCGTCCACGACCACGATGCGCTTGCCGCCGACGATCTCCGGCAGCGGGTTGAACTTCATCCGCAGGCCGTGCTTGCGCAGCTCCTGGCCCGGCTGGATGAAGGTGCGCGCGACGTAGCGGTTCTTGATCAGCCCGTCGTCCTTGGGGATGCCCGAGGCGTTGGAGAAGCCGCCCGCCGCCGGGTTGCCCGAGTCGGGCACCGCGATCACGAGGTCCGCCTCCACCGGCGCCTCGCGCCAGAGGATCTCGCCCATCTTGCGCCGTGAGACCTGGGTCAGCCGGCCCTCGAGCTGGGAGTCGGGGCGCGCGAAGTAGATGTGCTCGAAGACGCAGAACGCGCGCCGCGCGCCCTTCACCACTTGGCGCACCTCGAGGCCGCGCTCGCCGATCGAGACGAGTTCACCCGGCTCGACCTCGCGCAGCATCTCGGCGCCGATGATGTCGAAGGCGCAACTCTCGGAGGCGACGCAGTAGCGGTCGCCCAGGCGGCCGATCGCGAGCGGCCGCAGGCCCGCCGGGTCACGGAAGGCGACGACCGAGTCCTGCGTCAGGACCACAGTCGAGAAGGCGCCCTCGAGCCGCGGCAGCACGTCCTCCACCGCGTCCTCGATCGCGTCCGCCTCGTGCATCGACAGGAGCGCAGCGATGATCTCCGAGTCGGAGGTGGAGCTGAACCGTACGCCACGCTCGCGCAAGCCGAGGTGCAGCTCGAGCGCGTTGATCAGGTTGCCGTTGTGGGCCAGCGCGAGCTCGCGCCGGTCCGAGCGGTGGATCGGCTGCGAGTTCTCCCAGGCGGAGGAGCCGGTGGTGGAGTAGCGCACATGGCCGATCGCCATCTGGCCGCCGAGCGCCTGCAGTTTGGGCTCGTCAAAGACCTGTGAGACGAGGCCGAGGTCGCGCAGGGCCATGATGTGGCCGTCCTCGGCGGTGGCGATGCCCGCCGACTCCTGGCCGCGGTGCTGGAGCGCGTACAGCGCGAAGTAGGCGAGCCGGCCGACGTCACGTTCGGGCGCATAAACGCCGAAGACGCCGCACTCGTCGCGAGGACCGTCGCGGAAGGACATGGGCTCCCCAGGAGTCATGAGAAACGGTCGGGGAGGCCGTGCTGGTACGCGCTGGCGGCTTCCTCGACCGGCACGGAAAGCGTAGCAACGCCGGCCGCCAACTCGAGCGCCTCGCCGCCCACCTCGCCAAGATGGATCACGCTATCTGCGCCCGCGTTCTCGGCGAGTCCCTCGATCGCCTCGAGCGACCCGGACACGATCACCCCGCCGGCGCCCTCGCCGAACAGCCCGACGTCCACGGGGGCACGGTCGCCGAGGCGCGCCAGGAGCGGCGCGAGGTCCACTCGCGCCCCGACGGCGCCCGCGATGCAGCACTCCGCAAGCGCGCAGGCCAGACCTCCCTCCGACACGTCGTGCGCCGAGCTGAAGGCACCGCCGCGCACCGCCGCGCGCACGCGCGCGAGATGCTCGGCCTGCAGCGTAAGGTCGACCGAGGGCAGCCCGTCCGCCAGGCCGCCGCGCAGCTTCTCGAGCTCCGAGCCTGCGAGCGAAGGGGCGAACGGGCCGAGCAGCGCGATCTGGTCGCCCTCCTCGCGGAAGGCCGAACCCGCCGCGCGGGCCGCGTCGGGCAGCTCGCCGACCATGCCGACGACCGGCGTCGGATAGATCGGTCCCTCGCCGCCCTCGTTGTAGAGCGAGACGTTGCCCCCGACCACAGGCACCCCGAGGCCCTCGCAGGCATCGGCCAGGCCCTGCACCGCCTGCGTGAGCTGCCAGGCGATGTGCGGCTTCTCCGGGTTGCCGAAGTTGAGGCAGTTGGTGAGGCCAAGCGGCTCGGCGCCGACGCAGGCGAGGTTGGACGCGCACTCGAGCACCGCCTCGACCGCGCCCGCGTACGGGTCGCATGCCACGCGGCGCCCGTTGCCGTCGATCGACACCGCCAGCGCGCGACTCCCGCCGTCGGGCGCCAGCGAGAGCACGGCCGCGTCGGCCGCCTCGGGCCGGCGCGCCGTGCGCGAGCCGACGATCGAGTCGTACTGCTCGAACGCCCAGCGCTTGCTCGTGACGTTGGACGAGCGCAGCAGTGCGAGCAGCGTCTCGGCGGGCGAGGCGTCGTCGGCGAGCACGCGCGGCGGCGGCGAGTAGATCGGCGCCGCCGGTTTCTCCGGCTCGAGGTCGTACAGCGGACAGTCGTCCACGAGTGCCTCGACCGGCATGTCACCCACCAGCTCATCGCCCGCGAACACGCGCAGCCGCCGCGTGTCGGTGACCTCGCCGATCGGCGTCGCGCGCACCTCCCACTTCGCGCAGAGCGCGAGCACGTCATCCAGCCGCGCCGGCTCGACGACGCACAGCATCCGCTCCTGCGACTCCGAGATCATGACCTCGAAGGGCTCCATGTCCGCCTCGCGCAGCGGCACCTTGCTCACGTCGATGTCGAGCCCGACCTCGCCCTTCGACGCCATCTCCGACGAGCTTGACGAGAGGCCCGCGGCGCCGAGGTCCTGGAGCGACTCGAGCAGCCGCGCGTCAAGCAGCTCGAGGCAGCACTCGAGCAGCTTGGACTCCTCGAACGGGTCGCCCACCTGCACGCTCGGCCGCTTGGACTCGTCCTCCGAGTCGAGTTCCGCGCTGGCGAGCACCGACGCCCCACCGATACCGTCGCGCCCGGTGCTCGCGCCGAGGAGGACGAGGTGGTTGCCGACGCCCGCCGCCGCACTGCGGATCAACCGCTCGCGGCGCGCGATCCCGAGGCACATCGCGTTGACGAGGCAGTTTTGCTCGTAGGGACCCTCGAAGTAGATCTCGCCGCCGACGGTGGCCACACCGATCGAGTTGCCGTAATGGCCGATGCCCGCGACGGCGTGCTCGAGCAGGTAGCGCGAGCGCGCCGAGTCGAGCTCGCCGAAGCGCAACGAGTCGAGGATCGCGATCGGCCGCGCGCCCACCGCGAACACATCGCGCAGGATGCCGCCGACGCCCGTGGCCGCACCCTGGAACGGCTCGACCGCGCTCGGATGGTTGTGCGACTCGACCTTGAAAGCCACCACCAGGCCGTCACCCACGTCGACCGCGCCGGCGTTCTCACCCGGTCCCATCACCACGCGCTCGCCCTCGGTGGGCAGGCTGCGCAGCAGCTTCTTCGAGTGCTTGTACGCGCAGTGCTCAGACCACATCAGCGAGAACACCGCCAGCTCGAGGTCGCCGGGCTCGCGCTCGAGCAGCTCGACGATCGCGTCGTATTCCGCGTCCGTGAGACCGAGCTCGCCGTGGCGCGTATCGGTCGCGCCGGGGCTCATGCAGGCGTGAGGGCCTCGACGTGTGAGACGAGCGACTTGAACAGCTGGCCGCCGTCGTCCGATCCGGTGACCGGGTCCACGGCGTGCTCGGGATGCGGCATCAGCCCGAACACGTTCTTCTGGCTGTTGGCCACGCCCGCGATGTCGCGCGCCGAGCCGTTGGGGTTCTGCCCCTCGGCGTAGCGGAGCAGCACGTGGCCCTCCGCCTCGAGCTCGTCGAGCGCCTCTTCGGGCGCGTAGTAGCGGCCGGTCGTGTGCTTCACCGGGATCGAGAGCACTTCGCCCTCGTCGCACGCGCGCGTGAATGGCGTGTTGGGATGCTCGACCACGAGCTCGACCTGGCGGCAGACGAAGCGCAGCCCGATGTTCGGCAGCAGCGCGCCTGGCAACAGGCCCGCCTCGCATAGGACCTGGAAGCCGTTGCAGATCCCGAGCACCGGCCCGCCCTCGAGCGCGAACTCGCGGACAGCCTCCATCACCGGCGAGAAGCGCGCGATCGCGCCCGCGCGCAGGTAGTCGCCGTAGGAGAAGCCGCCGGGGATGACGATCGCGTCGGCGCCGCGTAGGTCGCGCTCGGCGTGCCAGAGCAGTTCGGCGTCGGCGACGCGCTCGCAGGCCCGCAGCGCGTCGACCTCGTCGCACGATCCGGGGAAGCGCACGACTCCGAACTTCACCGCTCCACCACCAGGATCTCGTAGTCCTCGATCAGCGGGTTGGCGAGCAGCTTCTCGCACATCTCGTTGATCTGCGAGGTGTCGGGCACCTCGAGCTCGACCATGCGCCCCACGCGCACGTCCGTCACTCCCTCGAAGCCAAGCGCCGGGAGCGCGCGTTCGACGGTCTGTCCCTGCGGGTCGAGGATCCCTTCCTTGGGACGAATCAGGACCCGAGCCTTCAAGCTCCTCCGCTTCGCCGCAGCCACTCGTCGAACGACTCGCCTGTGATGCGCGCGTAGGCATCCGCGTAGAGCTCGCGCGTGCGGGTCACCACGTCGGCGGGCAGCTCGGGCGCCGGCGGCGTCTTGTCCCAGCCGGAGCCGGCGGCCCAGTCGCGCACGTACTGCTTGTCGAACGAGGGCTGGCCGTGGCCGGGCTCGTAACCGTCGGCCGGCCAGAAGCGGGAGGAGTCCGGCGTGAGCACCTCGTCGCCCAGAACGATCGTGCCGTCGGCACGCCGGCCGAACTCGAACTTGGTGTCCGCCAGGATGATGCCGCGCTCGCGCGCGTGATCGGCGGCGAACGAGTAGATCGCGAGAGTGAGGCGGCGCAGCTCCTCGAGCAGCCCGCGGTCGCCGAGGATCTCGGCTGCGCGCTCGAAGTCGACGTTCTCGTCGTGGTCGCCGATCTCCGCCTTGGTCGCGGGCGTGAAGATCGGCTCCGGGAGCTGCTCGGACTCCCGCAGGCCCTCCGGCAGCTCGATCCCGCAGACCGCGCCGCTCGCCTGGTAGTCCTTCCAGCCCGAGCCCGTGATGTACCCGCGCACCACGCACTCGATCGGGACCATCTCGAGCCGCTCGACGAGCAGCCCCCGGCCGCGCACCTCGGCGGGCACGTCCTCGAACGAGACGAGATGGTTCGGGCAGATGTCCTTGGTCCGCTCGAACCAGAACACCGACATGCCGGTGAGCACCTTGCCCTTGTCCGGAATCGGATTCGGGTGGACGACGTCATAGGTCGAAATGCGGTCGGACGCGACCATCAGCAGGTGGTCGGGCCCGGAGTCGTAGATCTCGCGGACCTTGCCCTGCGCGATCAGGTCATGGCCCTCGAGCGTGGCGGCATCGCTCATGACTCGGAGGCTACTAAGGGATCAGGTCGGGTCGCCCGCCCGCAGTCCACGGTCCGCAGTCCGGTAAATGCGGAGTTCAACCGATCGCGTCGAGGCGGCCGACGATCTCGTCGGCGTACTTCACGAACGCCTGCGGGTCGAAGATGGCGTCGAGGTCGAGCCCGGGCGCGGCCTCGGCGAGCAGGTCGCGGAACTCCACGCCCTCGTCCCACGCGCGCTGCGCGTTCTGCTGGACGATGCGGTAGGCGTCGTCGCGCGAGAGCCCCGACTCCACCAGCGCGAGCAGCGCCCGCTGCGAGAAGAGCGCCCCGTGCGTGGCGTTCAGGTTCTCGCGCATGCGCTCGACGTGCACCGTCATGCCGTCCACCACGCGCACGGCGAGCGACTGCGAGTAGTCCAGCAGGATCGTCGAGTCCGGCAACGCCACGCGCTCGACCGACGAGTGCGAGATGTCGCGCTCGTGCCAGAGCGCGATGTCCTCGACGCCGGCCTGCGCGTAGCCGCGCAACAGCCGGGCGATCCCGCAGATGCGCTCACTGATGATCGGGTTGCGCTTGTGCGGCATCGCCGACGAGCCCTTCTGCCCGGCGCGGAACGGCTCCTCGACCTCGCGCACCTCGGTGCGCTGCAGGTGCCGGATCTCTGTGCCGAAGCGCTCGAGACCGGCGCCGGCGATCGAGATCGCGGACAGCAGCTCCGCGTGCCGGTCGCGCGCGACCACCTGCGTCGACACGTTCTCGCGCCCGAGCCCGAGCCGCTCGAGCACGCGCCGCTCGAACTCCGGACCGTTGGACGAGTAGGTGCCCACCGCGCCCGACAGCGCCCCCACCGACGCCTGCTCCACCGCGCGCTCCAGCCGCCGCACGTTGCGGTGCGCCTCGAAGGCGAAGCCGGCGAGCTTGATGCCGAAGGTGGTCGGCTCGGCCTGCACGCCGTGGGTGCGCCCGGCGCAGAGCGTGTCGCGATACTCGCGCGCCTTGCGGATGAGCGCGTCGCGGTAGTCGCGCGCGCCGTTGATGAGGATCAGCCCGGCGGCCGTGAGCTGGAGGGCGAGCGCGGTGTCGAGCACGTCCGACGAGGTGAGCCCGTGGTGCACCCAGCGCCCGGCCTCACCCACCGACCCCGCCACCACGTCGACGAACGCCGCGACGTCGTGGTCGGTGACCTTCTCGCGCTCCTTGACCGCGTCGACCGTGAACGAGGCGCGGTCGCGGATCACCGCGGCGTCGTCGGACGGGACGACGCCCATCTCCTCGAGCGCGTCGATCGCCGCCAGCTCGACCACCAGCCAGCAGTCGAGCTTGCGCTGCTCAGACCAGACGGCCCCGATCTCGGGGCGTGTGTATCGCTCGATCACGAAGGGTTCGTCACGAAAAGAGAGTGTGGTCTGGGACGGCTGATCCGCGGATGCCAGGCGACGTGGAGCGGGCGTATCCAGGCCGCAATGTCTTGAGTGGGGGACCCAACTACCCGTCGACGATCTTGGCAGCCAGGATGGCGGCGTTGCGCGAGCCGTTGATGCCCATGCACGCCACCGGCACGCCCGGCGGCATCTGCGAGATCGCGAGCAGGGCGTCGAGCCCTCCCGCCACCGACGTCGAGGAGGTGAGCGGGACGCCGATCACCGGCAGGTCGGTGTGCGCCGCGACAACGCCCGGCAGCGCCGCCGCGAGACCCGCGCCGGCGATGATCACCTTGAGGCCGCGCATGCGCGCGTTCTGCGCGTAGTCCGCCACGACCTCCGGGTCGCGGTGCGCGCTCATCACCCGGATCTCGTGGCGGATCCCGCGCTCCTCCAGTTCCTTGCCGGCCTTCTCCATCACCGGCATGTCGCTCTTCGACCCCATCACGATGCCCACGAGCGGGGCGTCCACGTTCATCTCGTCGAAGATCGCCTCGACCTGTGTCTCGGTCGAGGGCACTCCCTCTGGCTGCTCCCTCGTCAAGCCTCCACCCTTTCCACCGCGCGCGCGGCTATGTCATGTCGCATCTGCTTGCCGTCGAATTCGATCCGCTCGGCGGCGGCGTAGGCCCGGTCGCGCGCCTCCCCCGGCGTCGCCCCGATCCCGGTCACGCTGAGCACGCGCCCACCTGCCGTGACCACCTTGCCGTCCACCTCCGCGGTGCCCGCGTGCAGCAGCTCGGTCTCCAGCGCGTCGATCGCCCGCAGCCCAGTGATCTCGTCGCCCGACGAGGACGACTCCGGGTAGCCGCGCGAGGCGAGCACCACCGTCACCGCCCAGGCCTCCGACCATTCCATCCGCGCCCCCTCGAGCCCGCCGGGTCGCGACGCCCGGTCGAGCAGCTCGAGCAGGTCCGTGCGCAGCCGCGGCAGCACCGCCTGCGTCTCGGGATCGCCGAAGCGCGCGTTGTACTCGAGCACCTTGGGCCCTTCAGGGGTCATCATCAGCCCCGCGTAGAGCACGCCGTGGAAGGGCGTGCCGCGCCTGCGCAGCTCGTCCACGATCGGCTGGTGCACGGTGCGCGCCAGCACCTCGACGTGGTCCGGCCCAATGCCCGGCACGGGTGAGTAGCTGCCCATGCCGCCGGTGTTCGGCCCCCGGTCGCCGTCGTAGATGCGCTTGTAGTCCTGCGCGGGCGCCATCGGCATCGCGGTCACGCCGTCGCAGAGCGCCAACAGCGACAGCTCCTCCCCCGCGAGGAACTCCTCGATCACAACCTTGGTGGCGCCGAAGCGCTGGTCGACGAAGAAGGTGTCGATCGCTTCGCGCGCCTCGCGCTCTGTCTGGCAGATGATCACGCCCTTGCCCGCCGCGAGCACGTCGGCCTTGAGCACCGCGGGGTAGGACGCGCAGGCCACGTGCGCGAGCGCCTCCTCACGGTCGGTGAATACCGCGTAGCCCGCGGTCGGCACGCCGACGTCGCGCATCAGCTCCTTCGCGTACGCCTTCGAGCCCTCGATCCGTGCGGCCGCAGCGCTCGGGCCGAACGCGCGGATGCCGGCGTCGGCGAGCTGGTCGACGAGGCCGGCCACGAGCGGCGCCTCCGGGCCCACGACGACGAAGTCGACGCGCTGCTCGAGGGCCAGGGCCACGAGCCCGGGCACGTCATCGGCCGCCACGTCGAAGCAGGGCACGCGGTCGCGCGCGATGCCCGCGTTGCCGGGAGCGGCCATGAGCTCGACCCGCTGTGGGCTGCGGAAGAGGGCACGCACGATCGCGTGCTCACGACCACCGCCCCCGACTATCAGTACCCGCACCTGGACCCGGCGCGCCTACAGCGCTGCGATGAAGTCATCGACGGGAATTGCCACGAGCGTCTCGTACCTCGAGGTCCCCCGCGAGCCGAGCTCGAGCGACACGCGCGCCATTGTCTGCTCGTCCGGCGCCTCCACGATGTTCACGAAGTCGTAGCGGCCGAGCGTCGCCCACTGCGCCTTGACGGTCGCCCCGAGCTGCTCGACCTCCTTGTTCACCTCGCGGATGCGGGTGGGGTTGTTCTTGATCGTCTGAACCCCCTCAGGAGTCAGCGTGCTCAGGAGCACGAACGTAGGCATGGCCGTTCCTTTCCCGTCTGATGCGTACAGCCGGGTTTCTCGCATTTTTTCCGGCCGGATGCAAGCCGGGAGCCTGTCGCCCGCGCGATCGGGGTACAAATCCAGGCGGACGCAGCGTCACTGGCTACTCACGGAGGGCAAGGGATGAAGAGGAAGACGATCGCCGCGGCGACCATTGGACTCGCGCTGGTCGGGGGCACGGCACCGGCGGAGGCCTCGACCGTCGCGGTCAACGCGCCGTGTTATATCCAGGGAGCGCCGGTGACGGCAAGCGGCACGGGCTTCACAGCGAGCGGGCCGATCAATTTCAGCTTCGACGGCCAGTTGGCCGCCGGCGGTACCGCGGACACGGCGGGCAACTTCACGCAGCCGCTCACCGCCCCGCTCCTGTCCGGCAACGCCTTCCAGCACACCTACACGCTCACCGCCCAGGACCTGACGACCGCATCGGCGGTCGCCACCACCAACGTGACCGTGACGAAGCAGGCCGCCTCGGTGAGCCCGCACCGCGCGAAGCCGAGTCGCAAGGTCAAGTTCGGCGTCCACGGCATGCCGCCCGGCGGCGTCCTCTACCTGCACTACGTGTTCCACGGCAAGCAGCGCTTCCTGCGCAAGCTCGGCAAGGCCAAGGCGCCCTGCGGAACCCTCACCGTGAAGAAGCGCTTCTTCCCGGTCAGGCGGCCGGCCGTCGGCACCTGGACCTTCCAGTTCGATAACAGGAAGAAGTACTCGAAGCACACGCTCCCGCGAATCGCGGGGCCGGTGACGATCTTCAACACGTTCAAGTAGCCGGGCTGCGAGTCTTCGCTCCGCTCAACACACCGCGGAAAGGAGACTCGTTGCTCATCACAACCACTAACGAACTGCCGGGCCGACAGGTCGTCGAGGTCTACGGCGAGGTAATGGGCCTCACCGTGCGCTCGCGCAACATCGGCTCGCAGCTCGGCGCGAGCTTCAAGTCGCTGGTGGGCGGCGAGCTCAAGGGGATGACCAAGGCGCTCGTGGACAGCCGCCACGAGGTTATCCAGCGGATGGTCGAGGAGGCCGAGGCCAAGGGCGCCGACGCGATCCTCGCGATGCGCTTCGACACCTCCGAGATGGGACCGAGCTGGACCGAAATCTGCGCGTACGGAACCGCGGTCAGAACACAGGCGGTCTAGCCCGCACCTCCGCACTTCCGCACTTCCGCACATCTGCCCTTTGACGGCGGGTCCCCCGGCGCTGTTCGTTTCCCTGGGAGGGCGCTACGCGCCGGGGGCCGTCGGTCCCGCCGTCTGCTGATTGGAACCTGGTTCGGGCGCGAACGTTCCGGTCAAGCCCGGAAGGTAATGCCGACGCTCGTCGAGCGCCTGTTCGCGCCCGCGCGCGGAATACGCAGCGCTACGTATTCCTCTAGGCGGCCGCGGGGGTCGCGGCAGGCGCCTTGCTGAAGGACAGCGCGCCGTCCGCGGCATCTACGAGCACGCGGTCGCCGGGCTGGAACTCGCCCTCGAGCAGCGCCAGCGCGAGCTTGTCCACGAGCTGCTTCTGGATCACCCGTCGCAGCGGCCGCGCGCCGTAGGTGGGGTCGTAGCCAAGGTTGCCGAGCAGCGTCCGAGCGTCATCAGTGAGCTCGATTTCCACGCCGCGCTCACGCACGCGCCCCGCCAGCTTGTCCACCTGGAGCTCGACGATCTCGCCGATCTCCTCGCGCGTGAGCTGGTGAAACTGCACGATCTCGTCGAGGCGGTTGATGAACTCTGGCTTGAACGTGGCCTGCACGCCATCCATGCCGCCCGCGACGTTGGAGGTCATGATCAGCACGGTGTTCTTGAAGTCCACGGTGCGGCCCTGCCCGTCCGTGAGGCGGCCGTCGTCCATCACCTGGAGCAGCACGTTGAAGACATCGGTGTGGGCCTTCTCGATCTCGTCGAGCAGGACCACCGAGTACGGGCGCCGGCGCACGGCCTCGGTGAGCTGGCCGCCCTCCTCGTAGCCGATGTAGCCGGGAGGTGCGCCGACGAGCCGGGACACGGAGTGCTTCTCCATGTACTCCGACATGTCGATGCGGATCATCGCCTGCTCGGAGTCGAACATGAACTCGGCGAGCGCCCGCGCCAGCTCGGTCTTGCCGACGCCGGTGGGACCGAGGAAGAGGAACGTGCCGATCGGGCGGTTGGGGTCCTGCAGCCCGGCGCGCGAGCGCCGCAGCGCGTTCGAAACGGCCTCGACGGCCTCGTCCTGGCCGACCACGCGCTCGTGCAGACGATCCTCCATGTGGATCAGCTTCTCGACCTCGCCCTCCATCAGCTTGGACACCGGAATGCCGGTCCACTTGCCCACCACCTCGGCGACGT
>DASXNY010000059.1:0-10497 GCA_036494715.1 Thermoleophilaceae bacterium | reverse complement strand
TCCTCTGTGGAGACCTGCGGTGTCTCCTCGGCAGGCGGCTTTGCTTCCGAGGGCGATGCCTCGTTGCTCTCCTTCTCGCGGAAGTTCTCCATTGGCAGCCGGGGTCGGGAAGAGGACGGGATTTGCTTATCAGCGTCCCATGGCGACGATAGCGCCGAAGGTGCCCCTAACCGCCTAACGACGCATAGCGGTTTTTGAGACCGTCGCGCTTGGGCTCGTGACGGCCCAGCTGATAGCCGCACACGACCCCCAGCTACGACCACAGGGGTTCAGGGTGTTCCGGTCGTCCTGGCCGACCTCGAAGGGTCGGCTAGCTTACGGTCCGCCTCGTCGATCGCGCGCACGCCTTGCGGAGAAGAGGTCACGCCCGTACTACGTCCTGGCTGCGGCCGCGTACTCGCGCTCGCGGAGCTCGATTCGACGGATCTTGCCGGTCAACGTCTTCGGCAGCTCGTCGACGAACTCGATGCGCCGAGGGTACGCGTACTGGGAAAGCCGCATGCGCACGAAGTCGGAGATCTCTCGCGCAAGCTCATCGCTTGCCTCGTGGCCGGCGGCGAGAATGATGAACGCCTTGACCACGGCGCCCCGACGCTCGTCGGGCGACGCGACCGCAGCTGCCTCGTGGACGGCGGGATGCTCGATGCAGGCCGACTCGACTTCGAACGGCCCGATCCGGTAGCCCGCCGAGATGATCACGTCGTCGCTGCGCCCGGCGTACCACACATAGCCGTCCTCGTCCATGACAGCGGCGTCCTTACTGTGGAACCACTCGCCGCCGAACGTCTCGCGTGCAGCCTCCTCATTCCGCCAGTAGCCGAGCGGATAGTGGGGGTTCGAGCGCGCGCGGAGGCAAATCTCTCCCCGTTCGCCGCGCGGCACCTCTTGTTCGTCGTCGTCGAGGATCCGGACGTCCCAGCCGGGCATGGGCCGGCCCATCGAGCCCTCGCGCACCTCCATCCAGGGGTAGTTCGCGACCAGCGGGTACGACTCGGTCAAGCCGTAGTAGTCGAGGACGGTGACGTCGTACTCCTGGCGGAACCAACGGATGGCCTCGGGGTTGAGAGGCTCGCCGGCCGAGCACACGCGGCGGAACGCGCAGGGGTAGCGCGTGCCGGCATCGTCGACGGCCATCATCGACCGCATCGCCGTCGGTGTCGTAAAGACGTTCGTCACCCGGTGGCGCGAAAGGAAGTCGAGCTGCCGCTGCGGGTCGAAGCCGCCTTCGCGCTGATAGACACACTGCACCGCACCGAGGCGCCACGGCCCGAGCAAGGGCGCGATCCCCGCCGCCCATGCCCACTCGCCCATCCCGTGAAAGCGCTCGCCGTCCTCGACCTCGTGGCAATAGACGAACTCTTCGTGCCCCAGCAGGTAGCGGTGTGCATGCACGATCCCCTTCGCGAGCCCGGTCGTGCCCGACGTGTAGTAGAGCTGTGCGGGATCGTCCGCCGCCGTGTCAGCCGCCACGTGCTCGGCGGAGTGCTCGGCGAGAAGGTCGGCGGAGACCACGACAACGGGCACGCCGCTCGCTTCGAAGCGCGGCGCATTCGTCTCGTCCGTGACGAGGACGGCGGGCTCGGAGTCACGGAGTCGATGTGCGATCCCCCCGTCGCCGTACAAGACCGACATTGAGAGGAGCAACGCCCCCAGCTTCCACGTGCCGAAAAAGATTGCCGCCGTCTCGGGCGTCGCGGGCAGGACGACGGCGACGCGGTCGCCGCGAGCGACCCCCCGTGCCTCGAGAAGGTTGGCGGACTGGTTCGAGAGGTTTTGGAGTTCGCCCCACCTCAGCTCCCGCTGCATTCCGTCGAACCGCTCGTGGATCATCGCGAGCTTGTCGGGGGGATGCTTGTCGCAGCAGTCGTCGGCGATGTTGTAGCGCTGCGGGACGCGCCACTCGTGCGCTGCGCAAATCTCTTCGTAACGACCCACGATCGACCAACGAGTTTCGCGCTAATGGCGCGCAGGCGCAACCATCCGACAGCGGGCTGCGGGCGGGCGGCGCCACGCGTGCGGCTCCCTACGCGAAGAAGATTGTGGCGAGTGGTTGCCGCTCGGTCCCTGTACGCGAATGACGTCCGGGGGGTCAGATGACGCACCCTCGCCGCCCCGCTAGAGGGGTCGATTCCGCAACATCGTGACAGATCGCCTGGCCGCCCTGTGGAGCCCTTCCCAGCGGAGCCGTTTCGGGATGGTTAAGCCAGATTCTGAACACCGGCAATGTACGGCTGGACCTCGGTGTGGCAGGGCAGGTTGCCAAGAGATTGCCAATGTCGACGCTCAGCCAGGCGGTGCCGCTTTGCCCGGCCGGTCGAACCGGCGTCGGGCCGCCGTCTTCGAGATGGCGTCGAGGAGCTCGCGATTGACGTACGAGGGGTTAGGGCGAGTGGACCGTCCGCCCGGTATCCGCCCGTCGCGGTTCCCCCAAATGGGGGTTTGGCGACCTCCGGCGCACCGCTTAACGTTGGTGGTCGTCCTGCCGATGACCTGAATCGAACCCGTGCCGCATCGGGTTCGGGGCTCAGTCGCCCACCAAGCTGCACATGTCCGCCGCTGCTTTTCGGTTAGCTTCGTTCCTTGCGCTCGCGATCGCGGCCGGGGTGCTCTGGGGCGGCGTGTTTCGATCGACCGGCGCCCCCGTCACGGCGACGCCGGTGATTCCGTCGGTCAACTCGCAGTCGATCTTCGCACCGCTGCCCCGGCTCAACTCCGGACTCGCCGTCAGCGACATCGTCCAGAACGATGCCTGCAGGGGCTGCACCGTCCACATCGGCTCCGGCGGGCTCATCCGAGCAGAGGTGCCGTCCGGAGCGGGCAAACGGACGGCCTACGCGCTGCTCGACCTCGGCAACCGCGCGGCAGGCGGCCCGATGCTCGTCCACGACGTCATCGGCTTCGGGCGAGACCAGACGCCCGCGCAGCCCGTCCGTCTGCTTCAGTTGCTCGACTACGCGCACAGCGTGATCTTCGAGCTCGTCGCCCAGCCCGACCGGCGGCTCTACCTGACGAGCCCGGCGGGCGGACTTCGCGCGACTGCGCTCGTGCTGGCGACGAGGGCGAAAGTCCCGAACGACGGGATGTCCGGCGTTGCCGTCGACGTTGCCGCGGAGGCGAACGGATCGGTTGCGGTCAGCGTGAACGGGGTGCGGACAATGGCGGTACGGACACTCGCGGGTGCACTTACAGGCGCGCCGCGCTTTCTCGCTGCCGGGGTAATCGGCTACACGGCCCCGGCGGGCGCCGCGGCGTTCACCGTGACCCACGCGCAGGTGTCGGTTTCCACGTCCGCTGCGTCCGACGCGAGCGCTTCCCCGCCCGTGGCGGCGGCACAATCTGCTCCGCCAGCTCAGCCTGTGGAAGCACCCCAGCCTCTCAGCTGGCTCGCGCCACCGACGATCTCGGGCCGCGGCGTCGTCGGCAGCACGCTGACCGCCACCCCCGGCAGCTGGAGCGATGCCACGGCGACCTTCGCTTACACATGGCAACGCTGTGACGGGAACGGCTCCTGCTCGCCGATTGACGGCGCCGGCGGCACGACCTACGCGCTCGGACGCGCCGACCGTGACGCGTTCGTACGCGTGCTCGTAACGGCGCAAGTCGAAGGCGCCAGCGTGTCGAAGGCTTCCGCCGCTGTCGGCCCCGTCAGCCCGGCCGCCCCCACGGCGTTCGCAGTGCCGAGCATCTTCGGCGACGCGGTCGTAGGCGCTGAGCTCGCGGCCGACCCAGGCAGCTGGAGCGATCCCGAAGCGACCTTCAAGTTTGTCTGGCAGCGGTGCGACAACAGGGGTATCTGCACGGCGATCTCCGGCGCCACCGGAGCCACATACGCCCCTTCCACCGACGATCTCGGCAGCTCGCTCCGCGTTGAGGTCACCGCGACGAACGGCGGCGGCGCGAACAACGCCTACTCTGCGCCAACGAATGTCGTCGTGCCGGCCGCCCCAGTTGTCATCACCGAGCCGAGCATCGACGGCGACGCGATCGTCGGTTCGACGCTGACCGCCGATCCGGGCACCTGGAGCGATCCGGCCGCCACCTTCACCTACGCCTGGCTGCGCTGTGACGGCAGCGGCGCCTGCACCACGATCGACGGTGCCAACAATGCGACGTACACGCTCCGCGGGAACGACATCGGCTTCGGCATCGCGGTCACGGTCAACGCCGCGAACGCCGGCGGTGTCCGCAGTGCTGAGTCCGCCCCGACCGCACCCGTGAGTCATCCTCTCCCCGGCCCGCCGGTCTCGACCGGCCCGCCGTCGGTGACCGGCGACGCGGCCGTCGGTTCGACGCTGACCGCGGATCCGGGAAGTTGGAGCGATCCGGCTGCGACCTTCAGCTACGCCTGGCAGCGCTGTGACATCAGCGGCGCCTGCGCCGCGATCGACGGTGCCACTGGAAGTGTGTACACCCCCACCACCGATGACCTCGGTTACTGGGTTCGGGTCGAGGTGACCGCGACAGACGTCTCCGGCATCGGCAGTGCCGACTCGAACGTCGTCGGCCCCGTCGTGCTGACCGCTCCGCCCGCAGTCGTCAGCGCCCCCTCGATAAGGGGGGAGGCGATCGTCGGGTCGACGCTGGCCGCCGATCCGGGCATCTGGAGCGACCCGGCCGCCACCTTCACCTACGCCTGGCTGCGCTGTGACGGTAACGGCCCCTGCATCGCGATCAATGGTGCCGACGACCTTACGTACACCCTCATCACCGACGACCTCGGCCACCGGATACGCGTCGACGTGACTGCCGCCAACCCAGGTGGAACCGCGATAGCGCAGTCGACGCCGACAGGGCCCGTCACGCCCGCGAAGTCTTGACCGCCACTACCGCCGTCGCGGGGGCTGCTCGCCACCCCGACGAGGCGCGGGTCGGCCGGCGGGCCGCAGCGTCGCTCGTCGTGCTGCTCGTCGGCGCACTCACGAGCATCGGCCTTGTGCTCGCGCACTCCATCAGGCAGCAGGAGCAGAGCCGAGTTGGCGCGCACCTCGGCGTCGCGCTCCAGGCCGCTCTGAGCGAAGCCTCGCGTGAGGCCGGTGAGGCACAGCAGCGGGTCGCGACGCTCGCCGCGGAGCCACGGCTCCAGCGCGCGCTTGCGGCGGGGGACGAGCAGGCGCTTGCCCGCCTGACATCGTCGGTTCCGGGCGCCGCTGCGGTCCCCGGTAGCCAAGGCGTCCCCGAGACCAGCGGGCCGGCGCTTCGGCGCGAGGTGCACGTGCTGACGAAAGGCAAGGCCATCGGCACTGTCGCCGTCACGATTCCGCTCGACGGCGCCGCGCTGGCGCGCCTCCGCGCGGCGGCACCGCTGGCGCCCGGCGAAGGGATCCAGTTCGTGCGCGCCGGGCGGGTGCTTGCGGGGCCTGCCGGCCTCTCGGACGCCCGCGTGCCGCCGCACGCGCAGTCTGTTCTGCTCGACGGCGTGGACTACCGGGTCGTCCAAACACGCTTGGTCGGCGGCTCTGCACCGATATCGCTGGCAGCGTTCGCCCCGGCCGCCGAGGTCGACCGGCCGGTGTCACGCTCCGAGCGCCTGCTAGCCGCCTGCCTGGCGGTGACGTTCCTCGCTCTGCTGCTGCTTGCGAGCCTGCTGGCTCGCCCCGCGTTCGTCCCGCTCATGAGGCTCGCCCGCGACGCCCGCAGCTCGGGCACGGACGACCTCACGAACCTGTCAAACCGGCGCGCCTTCACGGAGGCGGCCGCTGCCGAACTCGTCCGGGCCCGCCGCTCGGGTCGGCCGCTCGCGGTCGCGCTCGTAGACATCGACGACTTCAAGCGGGTGAACGACACCTTCGGGCACTCCACCGGCGACCGCATCCTCTGCGGCCTTGCCGACGTGCTCCGCGAACACTTCCGCGAGATCGACCTACCTGCCCGACTAGGCGGTGATGAGTTCGCCGTGCTCTTACCCGACACGGACGTCGCCGGCTCAAGGGAAGCCGCCGAGCGCTTCGTGACCGCCCTCGCCGACCGCGACTTCGGGGACGGCCGCACAAGTCCGCACGGGATCACGGCGAGCGCGGGGGTCGCCGCGGCCGCCAACCTCGAGATCGGGGTACTGCTCGAGGCAGCGGACCGCGCGCTCTACCGCGCAAAGGAGCACGGCAAGAACCAGGTGCAGGTCGAAGCCGTCTGAGAAGACGCGGCCGCCGGATCCTCGCCTGACCGAGCGGTGGCGACCCCAGAAGACCGACGGCCGTGTTCGGCCCGCGAACAGATCGACGACCCGATCGAAACGGTCCCGCGCGACCATGCGGTTTCCGGGACGGCTTCTTCAGGTCAGGGATGGCCGGTACTGCTCGAGCCAGTGACCTTCGGCTTGTCGAGCCGACGCTCGCAAGTGGGTCGCCGACAGCCTGCGGAGCGGGAGCGACGGAACTGAACCCCCGATTTCCTTACGTCAGGTGAGCCTCCGAAACCCGCTGTGCGAGAGCGAGGCGCTACCGGGTTCTGACCAGGTAGGCCACGCGGCCGTTCGCGCCAGACGCCCAGCAGGCGGTTGGGCGCGCGCAGTCGACGGTGTCCAGGCTGCCATCGTCGAAGCTCAGCCACGTCGCTCCGAAGTCGGTGCTGATGTCGCTGCCCGAGAGCCCGACGCCGATCGCCGTGTGCCCGTTCACCCACGCGACCCCGGAGCGGTACTCCGTCGGCGCGCCGGGGGCGAGGCTCCAGCTCGAGCCGCCGTCGAAGCTGCGGGCAAAGCTGTCGGACGAGGCTGTTGGAAGCGCGAAGTCGCCACCAACGGCGATGCCCCGCCCCTGGCCGTTGAAGGCGATCCCGTTGATGCCGGCGCTAGGCCCGAAGAGCATCGGCGTCGGTGCTTTCGTCCAGGTGACGCCGCGGTCGTCCGAGCGGAAGACACTTGCCTCGCTGCCGCCGCTGCCGAACCAGGCGCGGTGCCCATGATCGGTGGTGAGGCACTCTCCGCTCGCGGCAAATCCAAAGGCGCCGGGCGCGGCAGGCATTTGCAGCCCCGTGACGTGCCAGCTCATGCCGCCGTCGTTGGTGGCGATCACCCGGAAGTGCACTCCGTCCGGCGGATCCGAGATCGCGAGCCCCCGCTTGCGATTGAAGAACGACATGCAGTCGTAGAAGGCCGTGGGCTCGGAATTCACGAAGGTGAGGTCCCAGCTCTGACCGCCGTCGTGGGTGACGTAGATGCGGAAGTCCGTCGGGTTGTCGCCGATCGACATGGCGACGGCGTTGTCGGCGTCGAATGCCTCGATGTCCCGAAACTGCAGGCCTACGGCGCCTGGCGGTGTGACCTCCTGCCAGGTCGCGCCCCGGTCCGTGGTGCGCATGACCACACCGTCGGTCGGCGTGTAACCGCTGACCCAGGCGGTCGTCGCGCTCACCGCCGCGAGGCCACGGAAGTGGGCCGTGGTGCCGGTGTTCGTGTCGTGCCACGCGTAACCTGGGCTCGCGGCTCCCGCGGGCGAGACCGCCATCAGCAGCAAGAAGGCGACAAGCGCGGCGATGCGCTTCATGTCGTGAGAAACCTAACCCGACTTTCCGCGTCCGAAACCTTCGCGGAGACGGCGCGCGCCCGCCGCCGTGGCAAGAGACCGCTGTCTTACAGGAGCCACGGGACTCGAACCCGCGACCTTCGGCTTCGGCCGCCGAAGGTCGGCACCTGTTCCGCACCCGTCCAAATGCATGGCATGTGGTCATGTTGCGGCGGTAGGTGGGCGGCACTGCACTCGAACCAGTGACCCCAGCTACGAGCGCGGGTTGCCAAGCTAACCCCACTTACGACCTTTGGCGCAACCGAGGTCACCAAACTGGTCGGGACTCCCAGAGGTACGCGACCTCCCGCCGATCCAAGCGCGCGTTCGCGCCACCTCTGGTGCAGACAGGGAGCGGGCGACGGACGCCCCGCAGGGGATGCCGGCGCGCTCACCACGAAAGACGTCAGACTTTTGAGACTCGCTCGGTGCCTGTGAAGCGGCCCCGTATGGGCCGTGCGGAGACACCTTTCAACGAACGGAGGAGCACGCATGGCCACGATCCAGCTCCACCAGACGACCACCTCGACGCCCGAGCAGTTCATCGCCGGACTCACCGACTTCGGACCGGGCCGGTCGAAGCTTTTCGGCAACAGCGCCGACGACTACCTCAAGGTGCACGACGAAGGCGCCAATCAGGCCGACGTGACCGAGGGTTCGAACGGCATCTGGGAACGCCTGCACTACGACTGGTCCGATCCGACCCACGTCGTCCTCACGACCACCGACTCCAACGTGTGGGGAGGCAACTCAGGTCATACGTACAGCCTCACGCGGGCGCCCGACGGAACGACCGACGTCGACGTCGTCGTGGTCCGCGAGGGGAAGAACTTCAAGGGACGAATGCTCGGGATCGTGGTCGGGATCATCGGGAAGCGCCTGTTGGAAAAACAGCTGGGCAAGACCCTCAAGACGATCGAAGCCCGGAGCGACCGGACGAGGCCGGCAGAGCACACATAGACGCTCCTCCCACGTCGGCCCACACGCCCACGTCGAGCTTCGTCCGTTCGACCTTGAAAGAAAGCTGAAAACCGTGCCTGTTGTTGGCGGGCTCCCGAATATCGGCCACCTCGCCCCCCGGCGCGGCGGTGTTGCCATCGTGGGATGGCTGAGGTCGATGGCCGGACCGCCGATCGGGATGCGACCCAGCTGGTGTCCGTGGCCTCGACGGGATCGCGAACCGAATCGGTGGGCGGTCCTGGCTCTGCTCGGCGTCGCGCAGCTGATCGTGGTGCTGTACGCGACGATCGTGACCATCGCGACCCCTTCGGCACAGGAGGCGCTGCATTTCTCCATGGAGAGCCGGCAGTGGATCGTCACCGCCTATGCGCTGGCGTTCGGCGGAGGAGCCGGGCTACTGACACGTCTGGTCGCCGCCTCAACCCCGGCGTCTAGAGCCCGCCGAGCCGACCGTTAGGCCTCGCGCCTGGATGAGGTCGAGGTGCGGCGCTCGCCACGGGCGCGGCGGTGGCCAGATCACGGCGCTCGAGTTCCGCGAATGCGCCCACGAGCAGGACTTTCGCATCGCAGGACCTTCCGGTACCCTCGGCGTCAATGGCGGTTGATTTGTGCCAGAGTAGGCGCTTCGCCGCGCCCAGTCCTGTCACCCGCTACTGGCTCGCCAACTGCGTCGGCTTCTCGCTCGCAGGCGGCGCCCGCGGAACGGTCGAGCGCGTGCTGGCGGATGCCGACCCGTCCGACCCGTCGTTGCTCGAGGTGCGTACGGGCCCGTGGCGCGTCCGCCGGATGCCCAGCGCGGCGGTGGTGGAGGTCATCCCGGCCGACCGGCTGCTCGTCGTCGACCGCCGGCTCGCCCTCTTCCCCGACAGGAGGCGAGACGTGACAGTCCGACTCCTGTGGACGGCCCGCATCCTGCGGCGCGGGCTCGGCGCGGCGATGGCGTTCCTCGGCGCGCTGAGGGCCGGGGCGTGGCGGCTGAGCCGCAGCGCCTGGGCGGTCGCGTCGCCCGCGGTCGGGCGGACGAGCCGGAGAGGCGGCAGCGAGGCGTTCCGGTTGGGAAGCGTGGCCATGACGTTCCTCTGGGACCTGATGGGAGCGGCTTGGCGGCTGGGCTCGCGCGCGTTCGTGGCGCTGAGGGCCGAGGCTTGGCGGCTGAGCCGACGCGCCTGGGCGGTCGGATCGCCGGCTGTCGGTCGGACGAGCCGGAGGGGCGGCAGCGAGGCCGTCCGGTTGGGTGGCGAGGCGACCCGGTTGGTGCGATCGGTGCCGTGGCAGTCGTACGGCCGTTCCGCGCGCTCGGCTACTACCCGGCTGTCGCGGGCCTGCTCGACTCGCTCGTCGCGCCGCCGCACAACGTCATCAGGCCGGAGGAAAGCAACCAGCTCCTCGGACGAGGCCCGTAGAACCTCGTCCACCTGACTTCTGCCTTACGCCGAGCACGGCCACCGAGACGGCGGCGAGCTCGCGCGGCACGATGAGGGTCTTGTTCGACGTCGCTGACCTTCGCAAGCGCGGATTCACTGGCTTCGCGCCCGTGGCGCAGCCCAAACCTGCGCTGCCGACTGAGAGCGGCGTCTACGTCGTCGCGCGCGAAGCAAACGACGCGCCGCATTTCCTCGCGAAGAGCGACGCCCCTACGTACAAGGGGAAAGACCCGACCGTTCCGATCGAGCGGCTCGTCGCTGAGTGGGTAGACGGTGCCCAGACCGTCACATCGGAGCCGCGACCTCGCTTCGTCATCGGGTCGGGCAGCTCGGCAGATTCGCAGCGCACGGCAACTCGCTTGCGCGCTGGGGCGAACGAGCACCGCTTAACGCCGGCGGCGGCTTGGCGCTCTCGGTGCAGCGGGCGGAGTCTCGATTCCCGACACTGCAAAAGCATGCGCGTGACCGACCGCTCCAGCTAACCGGCTGACTTCGAGACGCTGCTTGGGAAGCACCAGCGTCACCTGCAACCAGAAGGAACGAGAAGCTGGATCTCCCGGACGCCGAATGGCGGCCGCGCGGCCACGCTAGCACCGAGATTCCGCTACAACGGC
>DASXNY010000058.1:0-4477 GCA_036494715.1 Thermoleophilaceae bacterium | reverse complement strand
CGCTCGACATCATCGCGTCGGATGAGCTCGCCCAGTGTGCCGAGCGCGCGCTGCGGAGCGATCCGGCGGGTGCGTTCTCGTACGGCACGGCGATCGGCTATCCGCCGCTGCGCGAGTGGATCGCCGAGCACCAGGCGGTGGAGGTCGAGCAGGTGGTGGTGACGAACGGGTCGATGCAGGCGGATGCGTTCCTGTTCGAGCTCATGATCGAGCCGGGTGATCTGGTGGTGGTCGAGGCGCCGACGTACGACCGCACCCTGCTCACGCTGCGCAAGCTCGGAGCCGACATCCTCGCGATCCCGCTGCAAGCGGACGGCATCGACGTGGAGGCGCTCGCCACGGCGCTCGAGGAGGGTGCGCGGCCGAAGCTCGCGCACGTGATCCCCAACTTCCAGAACCCCGCCGGCCACACGCTCTCGCTCGAGAAGCGGCGGCGCCTGCTAGAGCTGGCCGAGCAGTACGACTTCGTGATCTTCGAGGACGACCCGTACATCGAGCTGCGCTTCGAGGGCGAGCGGCTGCCGACGATGCTCTCGATGGACCGCGCCGAGAAGGTGGTGTACGCGTCGTCGTTCTCCAAGACCGTTTGCCCGGGCATCCGGGTCGGCTACCTGGTCGGGCCCGCGCCCGTGATCGCGGCGATCGTGAAGATCGCGACCGAGACCTACATCTCGCCGAGCATGGTGGCGCAGGCGATCGTGTGCGAGTTCTGCCGGTCGGGCGCGATCGAGGGGTCGATCGAGACGGTCAAGGCGGCGCTGCGCGAGCGCCGCGACGCGCTGGCCGCCGCGCTCAGGCGCGAGCTGCCCGAGGCGAGCTTCGTCGAGCCGGACGGCGGCTACTTCCTCTGGGTCGAGTTGCCCGAGGGCAGCGATGTCGACGTCCTGTTCGAGATCGCGCGCGATCGCGGCCTCGTGTTCGTGAAGGGCACCGACTTCCTGATCGAGGGCGGCCAGAACACGCTGCGCATCGCGTATTCGGGCGTCACGCCCGCGGAGATCGACGAGGGCGTTGCGCGCCTTGCCGAGGCCTACCGGGGCCTGGCGGACGCGGCGGCGTGACCGAGGCTCCACCGCTAGACCTACTTCGCCCTCGCAACATCGGCGAACTGTTCCGTGACGCGTTCAACGCGTACTCGCGCTACTTCCTGTCGTTCGCGACGATCGGCCTCGCGGTGGTCGTGCCGGTGGAGTTCGTCGTGGCCGGGATCGGGCTGGGGCAGCTCGGCGACAACTACTCGACGACGGTGACTCCGGCCGAGGGGATCGTGTCGTCGATCGCGGGGTATCTGGTGGTCGGACCGCTGATCACGGCGATGATCGTCCACGGACTGCTGGTGATGGCGGACGGGCGCAAGCCGCGCCCGCTCGAGTGCATCACCACAGGACTCGAGGCGTTCCGGGCGATGTTCATCCCGGTGCTGGCGGCCGGCGCGCTGACGCTGTGCGGCCTCCTGTTCTTCATCCTCCCCGGCGTCTGGCTGGCGGTGCGCTGGTACTTCACGCCGCAGTCGGTGGTGGTGGACGGGCGCCGCGGCTTCGCCGCGCTCGAGCGCAGCGCCGAGCTCGTGCGCGGCGCCTGGTGGCGCGTGGCGGGCATCGTGCTGTTCACGGCGATCGCGGTGTTCATTCCCACGCGCCTGATCCTGTTCGGGTTCTCCGCCGCCGGCAGCGCTGCCGACAGCCAGGGCCTTGTGCTCGCCGGGCAGGCGCTCGCGGGTGCGCTGGCCGCGCCGTTCGCGGCACTGATGCTCACGCTCCTCTACTTCGACCTGCTCGCCCGCAGGAGCCTGCCGGCGATGGTGCCGCCGGTGCAGCCGCCTCGCTAGCGGCCGAAACGGTCCTTGGTGAGGACCAGCTTGTCCGGCAGCACGGTGCGCGCCGGCGGCGAGGGATCGGCGATCACCGACACCGTCTCGGCGACGCTGCGGGTGACGGCGAAGCGGTCGCCGCCCGCCTGGACGGCCACCTCGTCCTCGTCGGCGGCCGCGAGCTTGCCCTCGAGGCCCGGGTAGAGCCCGGCCTCCTTGAGGTAGATCAGCAGGTCTTCGGCCTCGTTCTCGAAGCGCAGGATGCGGACGCTCGCGCCCTCCTCGACGTCGGCGAGCGGGACGCCCTCCTCGCGCACCCCCTCGACGATCGGGTGGCCGTGCGGGCAGGTCTTGGCGTCGCCGATGGCGGCCAGCATGCGCTCCTCGAGCACCGGCGACATCGCGTGCTCGAGCCGCTCGGCCTCCTCGTGCACCTCGTGCCAGGGGATGCCGAGGACGTCGGTGAGGAAACGCTCGATCAGCCGGTGGCGGCGCACGATCGCCATCGCGTGCTCGTGGCCAGATTCGGTGAACTCGAGCGACTTGTCGTCGTTGCGGCGGACGTAGCCGTCGCTCTCGAGGCGGCCCACCATCTCGTGCACGGTGGGCGCCGAGAGCTGCATCGCGCGGGCGATGTTCGCCCCCGTTATGGGGAGCTTGGCCTCCTGTAGCCAATAGATGGTCTGGAGGTACTCCTCCTCGGCAACGGTCGCCTCGTGCTGGGCCATGCAAGGATCCTAGCTGTGTCGCTCCCGCTGAAGCCTCCCGTCAAGCCGCAGCTGGCCCGGCCCGCCAAGGAGCTTCCCGACGGCGATGGCTGGCGCTTCGAGCCCAAGTGGGACGGCTTCCGCATGATCGTGTTCCGGGACGGCGGCGACGTGAACCTGCAGTCGCGCAACGGCCGCCCGATGAACCGCTACTTCCCGGAGGTGGTCGAGCAGGTGCTCGCCCTACCCGGCGAGCGGCTGATCCTCGACGGCGAGGTGGTGATCGAGATCGACGGCGTGCAGGAGTTCGATCTGCTCAGCCAGCGCATCCATCCGGCGGCCTCGCGCGTGGAGCTGTTGTCGAAGGAGACGCCGGCCGAGCTGGTGGCGTTCGACCTGCTGGCGGAGGGCGACGAGCTGCTGTTCGACCTCCCCTACAGCGAGCGGCGCAAGCGGCTCGAGCAGGTGATCGCCGACCCGGTGCGGCTGACGCCGTGCGCGGCCGATACCGACGGGGCGCAGGTGTGGTTCACCGGCCGCTCGGAGGGCGTGATCGCCAAGCAGGCCGACGCTCCCTACCGCCCCGGCGAGCGCACCGGCATGCTCAAGATCAAGCGGGTGAGGACCGCCGACACCGTGGTCGTGGCGTTCCGCTTCGGCAAGGAAGAGGGCACGGTGGGCTCGCTGATCCTCGGCCTGTACGCCGACGGTGGCGACCTCCACGTGGTGGGCCACACCTCGGGCTTCACCGCCAAGCAGAAGCGCGAGTTGATCGACAAGCTCGAGCCCTACCGCACCCACGAGCACGGCTCGGGCGGGCCGTCGCGCTGGAAGTCCGACGAGGAGCTCATGTGGGAGGGGCTGCGGCCGGAGCTGGTGTGCGAGATCGCGTTCGATCACATCACCGGCAACCGCATCCGCCACGGCGCCAAGTTCCTCCGCTGGCGGGAGGACAAGGCGCCCGGCGAGTGCCTGATGGACCAGCTGACGGCCTAGGCCGTGACGCTCTCGGTGAGGCCGAGCTCCTCGATCGCCGCCTCGCGCATCTTGAACTTCTGCACCTTGCCGGTGATCGTCATCGGGAACTCGTCGACGAGCTTCACGTAGCGCGGCACCTTGTAGTGCGCGATCTTGCCCTTGCAGAACGCCTTGAGGTCGTCGCCTGACGCGCCCGCGCCCTCGCGCAGCTGCACCCAGGCCATGATCTCCTCGCCGTAGCGCTCGTCGGGCACCCCGATCACGGCGACATCGGCCACCTCGGGGTGGGTGTAGAGGAACTCCTCGATCTCGCGCGGGTATACGTTCTCGCCGCCGCGGATGATCATGTCCTTCGAGCGGCCGACGATGTTGACGTAGCCCTCGTCGTCCATCGTCGCGAGGTCGCCGGTGTGCATCCAGCCGGCGCGGTCGATCGCCTCGGCGGTGCGCTCCGGGTCGTTCCAGTAGCCGAGCATCACGGAGTAGCCGCGGGTGAGGAGCTCACCGGGGTCGCCGCGCGGGACGACGCGCTCATCGATCGGGTCGACGATCTTGACCTCGACGTGCGGGTGCACGCGCCCGACTGTTGAGACGCGCCGCTCGAGCGGGTCGTCGCCGCCGGTCTGAGTCGACACGGGCGCGGTCTCGGTCATGCCGTAACAGATGGTCACCTCGTCCATGTGCATGCGCTCGATCACCTTGCGCATCACCTCGACCGGGCAGGGCGAGCCGGCCATGATCCCGGTGCGCAGGCTCGAGTAGTCGAACTCGTCGAAGTCCGGGTGGTCGAGCTCCGCGATGAACATCGTGGGCACGCCGTAGAGGCTCGTGCAGCGCTCGGCCTCCACGGCCTCGAGCACGGAGCGCGGCTCGAAGGCGGCCTCCGGCAACACGATGCAGGCGCCGTGCGTGGTGCAGGCGAGGTTGCCGAGCACCATGCCGAAGCAGTGGTAGAAGGGCACCGGGATGCAGACGCGGTCCG
>DASXNY010000057.1:0-39543 GCA_036494715.1 Thermoleophilaceae bacterium | reverse complement strand
GAAGGCCGATGCCGGCGCCCGCTTCCTGCAACTTCAAATCGGCTTTGTGCCGGAGTACCTCGAGGGCTTCATGGAGGCGGCGACCGAGCTGCGCGAGCGCGTCGCGCTGATGCCGTCGATCTCGATCCTGCGCTCGGCGCGTGCGCTGCGCTTCCTCGACGAGAAGGTGCCCGGTGTGGACGTGCCGGCCGAGTTGATCGCGCGGGTGGAGGGCTCCACCGACCAAGAGCGCGAGTGCTTCGAGCTCGCCTGCGAGCTGGCGGCGCACGCGCTGTCGGTGCCGGGCGTGGCCGGCCTGCACCTCATCTCGTTCCGCCCCGACGCCGCGATCGCCGAGCTGTGCGAGCGCGTCGGGATCGCTCCCGTCGCCGAGCGCTGAGGGCTAGCCGCGCCCGTGCGGCGCGTCGAAGTCCGCGTCGGGCATGACCGCCACGAAGCGCTTCGGATTGATCGACTCGTGGGTCTTGTAGTAGTGCGCGCGGATCTGGTCGAGCCTCACCGTGTCCGCGATCCCGAACGACTGGTAGAGGTCGCGGAAGTACGGCCACAGCTGCTCGTAGTCGACGAGCCGCCGGCGGCTCACCTTGAAGTGGATGTAGTAGACGGCGTCGAAGCGCGCGAGCGTGGTGAACAGGCGCCAGTCCGTCTCGACAGGCCGGTCGCCGAAGAGGTAGCGCGAGCCGGCCAGGCGCGCGTCGAGCTCGTCGAGCAGGACGAACAGGTCGTGCACCTCGCGCTCGTAGATCTCCTGGCTCGTGGTGAAGCCGGCCTTGTAGACGGCATTGTTCACGTGGTCGTAGATGCGCTGGTTGAGCTCGTCGATCTCCGCTCGGTGCGGCTCCGGGTAGAGGTCGTAGCTGTCGTCGGCGAGCCCCCCGAAGTCCTGGTCGAACATCCGCAGCACGTCGCCCGACTCGTTGTTGACGATGCGGCCGGTCTGCTTGTCCCACAGCACCGGCACGCTCACGCGCAGGCTGTAGTCCGGGTCCGTCCGCTCGTAGGCCTCGCACAGGAACTCGAAGCCGTTCACGGGGTCGCTGAACTCGCCGCCAGTGAAGGCCCAGCCGCGCGCGTCGCGCACGGGGTCGACGACGCTCATCCCGATCGCGTCCTCGAGCCCCTTGAGGCGGCGACCGATGATCGCGCGGTGCGCCCACGGGCAGGCCCAGGAAACGTAGAGGTGGTAGCGGCCCGCCTCGGCCGCGTACGGCGTCGAGCCGTCGGCCGAGATGCGCCCGCGGAAGAAGCTGTCCTGGCGCTTGAACGCGCCGTCCGAGAACGTCTCCCCCCTGAACTGGGTCCCCGTGGAGGCCACGGGCTTGAGGGTACCCAGATGCTTGTGTCGTCAATATTCGTGCTCGCGCGATGACTGAGACGAGGCGAACAGCGGTCGTGACGGGCGCCGGCTCGGGCATCGGGCGGGAGGTGGCGCTCGCGCTAGGCGGCGCCGGCTACGCGCTCGCGCTGGCCGGGCGGCGCGAGGACGCGCTGCGCGAGACGGCCGCGGGCGCCGCAGACGCGCTCGTGCTGCCCACCGACGTCACCGACCCGGACTCGGTCCGCTCGCTGTTCGGGCGCGTGCGCGAGGAACTCGGGCGCGTCGACCTGCTGTTCAACAACGCGGGCCAGTTCGGCGCGCCCGCACCGGTCGAAGACTTCCCGCTCGAGGAGTGGCGCGCCGTGGTGGACACCAACCTCACGGGGAGCTTCCTCTGCGCGCAGGAAGCGTTCCGCGCGATGAAGGACCAGAGCCCGCAGGGCGGGCGCATCATCAACAACGGTTCGATATCGGCGCACGTGCCCCGCCCCTACGCGGTCGCCTACACGGCCACCAAGCACGCGATCACCGGGCTGACCAGGGCGCTCTCGCTCGAGGGCCGCCGCTACGACATCGCCTGTGGGCAGATCGACATCGGGAACGCCTCCACCAACATGACCGAGGCGATGAGGCGTGGTGTGCCGCAGGCCGACGGCTCGGTCGCCCCGGAGCCGGTGATGGACGTCGCGCACGTGGCGGACGCCGTGCTCTACATGGCTGGGCTGCCACTCGACGCCAACGTCGAGTTCCTCACGGTGATGGCCACCAAGATGCCGTTCATCGGACGTGGCTGACGCGCGCCAGCCGCGGTAGTCTTGCCGGGTCATGGAGTAGGCCGGACAGTCGTACACCCCGCCTCCGCTTTCCCTCGCTCTCGAGGTACTCCGTGTTCGCCGTACCCACTCCATCCAGATCTGCTGTCCAGCGCCTCGCAGCCGCGCGTCTCATCTCGGTCACGGGCAACGTGTCCGCGAGCATCGCGCTCGCGCTGCTGCTCTACAAGCGCACCGGCTCGGCCGAGTGGGTCGGCCTTGCGCTACTGATCGCCTTCGCGGTGCCCGGTCTCTTCAGCCTGGTGTCCGGCGTGCTGAGCGACCGGCTGGACCGCCGGCGCCTGCTGATCGCCTCCGACCTGTCGGGCGCCCTGTGCTTCGCCGGAATGGCGCTCGTGCACGCCCCCGGGCTGCTGCTCGGCCTGGCGTTCGTCGCCGCCGCTGTGTCGGCGCCGTTCCTGCCCGCGTCGGGGGCGATGGTGCCCGCGCTGGCAAGCGCGGACGACCTGACCTGGGCGAACTCGCGCGTGGCCGCCGCGCGGACGCTCGGAATGCTGCTCGGACCGGCCGTGGCTGCCGGGCTCGTCGCCGTGTCGAGCACCTCACTGGTGTTCGTGGCCAATGCAGCCTCGTTCGTCTTCTCGGCGGCACTGATCGCGACGCTGCGCGGGCGCTTCCGGCCGGCGGCGCAGGAGGACGGCACGCCGTCCGGCGCGCTCGAGGGCATCCGCATCATCGCCCGGGAGCCCGCGCTGCGGGCGCTCGTGCTCGGCTTCATCTGCTTCGACATCGGCGCCGGCTTCGCGCTGCCCGGCGAGGTTCCGATCGCACGCGAGTTCGGCACCGGCTCGACGGGCTACTCCGCGCTCATCGTGGCCTGGGCTGTCGGAGGTCTACTCGGGGCGCGCGCCGCGCAGACGCTCTACGAAGGCCGCGACGAGCCGCCGGTGCTGATCGCGTCCGCCGCGGCGCTGTCGTTGGGCTTCGGGGCGATGGCCGTGGCGCCCGCGTTCGCGCTCGTGCTCGTCGGCTTTGCCCTGAGCGGTGCCGGCGCGACCGTCGCCGGCGTCGGCGAGGACCTGCTGCTGCAGCGCCGCGCCGCCGACGACGTGCGCGGGCGCGTCTACGCGGCTCGCATCGCGGCGATCTACTTCTCGCTCTCGCTGCCGCTGGCGTTCGCCGGCCTGCTCGTGGACGCCTGGGGTCCGCGCGTGGTCTACGGCATCGCGGCTGGCTTCGCCCTGCTCGCCGCGCTCGCCCTCGGTGCGCTGTTCGTCAGCCCACGGCTCGGCGAGCAACCCGAGCGATAGGTTTCCGGGCACTCGTACCGAAAGGAAGTCGCCTTGCCACCCGCCAGCCGCTTTGTCGACGCTCTCAACACGCAGATCACCAACGAGTTCGCCGCCTCGCAGCAGTACGTGGCGATCGCGATCCACTACGAGTCGCACACGCTCCCCCAGCTCTCGCGCTTCTTCTACGCGCAGGCCGTCGAGGAGCGCAACCACGCGATGATGATGTGCCAGTACCTGCTCGACACGAGCTCCGAAGTGCGCATCGAGGGCGTGCCCGCGCCGAAGACCGCGTTCGGGGATTTCATCGAGCCGATCCGGCTCGCGCTCGAGCAGGAGCGCAGCGTCAGCGGCCAGATCAGCACCGTCTTCTCGCTCGCGCGCGAGGAGCAGGACTACCTGAGCGAGCAGTTCATGCAGTGGTTCCTCAAGGAGCAGGTCGAGGAGGAGTCCACGATGGGCGATCTGCTCGAGGTGGCCGAACGTGTGAGTGACGACCCGATGACGATGGAGGAGTACATCGCGCGCGAGCATCCCGGTGGCGAGGAGGGCGACCCGACCGCGCCCACGGCGGCCGGCGGCGTGACCTCCCTGGAATGAGTTTGCCGTTCGCTTCGCTCCCGGCAGGCGTTAGGAGGGTGGCCCGGGCAGGGCGAGCAGTTGGATCACGGCGAACACCAGAAGCGCTCCGGCAATGCCGATCAGGCCAAGGCGCGCTTGGCGAATGCGGAAGTGACCGCTGATCCCGACAAGGAACAGCACGGTCGCCAGGAACACCGTGTCGCGGACGTATTTGTCGGACGTCCCAGCCGCATCCGAACCCTTCGAGAACGCGGCGTCGGCCTGCGCATCGTGGGCCTTCGCGGCGGCCTCCTGAGGAATGACGTACTGCGGCATGTATGCCGGCCCGGGAGGCGCATTGGGGTTGTGGGCCGGATCCGTCGCCAGCCAGGCGTTGAATGCTGGTCGGTAACCGGGGCGCATCCGTTTCGCGGCCAACCGCTGTGCGCTGACGTTGCCGGCCGTGAAAGCGGTGAACCAGGCATTGAACGAAGCGGAGTCCAGCGTGCGGGTCACGACGCCTTCGATGGCGGCGCGGCTCGCCTTCGTGCGCTCGGCCGACGCCTTGGCGAGTGTCACCGAAGACTCCGTGCCCCACTTCGCCGCCGCGTAGCCCGAGTACGCAGCGAGTACCGCGACGACCGATAGCAGCAACGCTTCGAGGATTGACAGCCAGCGATCGTGGCGATCCTCGTGTCCGTTCGCGGCGGCGTGCTTCTGGTGCTCGCCGATCTCCTTGCCAACCTCGGCCGCTGAGAGACCTTCGGGCACGATTACCCACCCTCACACGAGATCGCAACGGCCGGATCATCCGAAGCGGGTGAAATCCGACGCTTACACCGGCCTACGCCCGCGCCGGCGGAACCGCTGCCGGGCTGCCGCTCACGAAGTCCCGCGACCGCACAAGCGCATACCCCGCCACGCAGCCCACCGCGGCCACGGCGACGGTCACCAGCGCGATCGTGTTGAAGCCCGTGACGAACGCGTGGTGCGCGGCGTCCACCACCTTGTGGCGGTCGGCCGGCGGCACCGCCTGCAAGGCGCGCCCGGTCCCGCCGGACGCAACAGCCCGCGCAAGCTCGTGGACGTGAGACGACGCGGGCATGCCCGTGACCAGCGGGGTGAGCGTCGACTCGATCTTCGACTGGAAGATCGAGCCGAGGCCGGCGATCCCGGTGGCGAGTCCGAGCTGGCGAGCCGTGTTGTTCGCGCCCGACGCCATGCCGCTCAGCTGGGGGCGGACCACGCCGACGGCGGTCGAGGCCAGCGCAGGGGTGGCCAGGCCTATCCCGATGCCGGCCAGGATCTGGCCGGGCAGCAGCGCGGTCCACCCGGACGAGTCGGACAGGTTCCCCATCAGCAGCAGCCCGACAGTCACGAACGCGAGCCCCGTCCCGAGCAGCAAGCGCACCGGCACGCGCGCCGTCAGCCGGCCGCTCAGCGGCGAGACGAACAGGATGGGCCCGGTGACCGGCAGCGACCGGAGCCCCGCCTCGAACGGCGAGAAGCCCAGCACGTTCTGGAAGAACAGCGTGATGTAGAGGAACATCGAGAAGATCGACGCCGACAGCGCGAAACCGACGATCGTGGCGCCCGTGAAGGCCGGGTTGCGGAACAGCGAGAGGTCGAGCAGCGGGTCGGCGGCGCGGCGCTCCACCATCACGAACAGCACGAGCAGAAGTGCGGAGGCCGCGAAGCAGCTGACGATGAGGGCGCTCCCCCAGCCCTCCTCATTGCCGCGGATCAGCCCGTAGACCAGCAGGAAGAGCGCGGGGCACAGCAGCGCCACGCCGCGGAGGTCGACGCCGGAGGCGGCCGGGTCGCGCGACTCGCGCAACCGCAGTCGTGCGACCACGAGCGCGGCCAGGCCGATAGGCACGTTCACGAGGAAAATCCAGCGCCACGACAGCGCGTCCACGAGCGCGCCGCCCACGAGCGGCCCGGTCGACACCGCCACGGCCGTGGTCGCGCCCCAGATGCCGAGCGCGGTCCCGCGCTCGCGACCCTGGAACTCCTGCGCGATCAGCGCCAGCGAGGTGCCGAACATCATCGCCCCGCCGACCCCCTGCGCCGCGCGCGAGACGTGCAGGAAAAGCGGATCCGGAGCCAGCCCGCAGGCCAGCGACGAAGCCGTGAAGATCGCCAGCCCGAGCATGAAGACGAGCCTGCGACCGACCTTGTCGGCCAGCGACCCCGCCGCCAGCAGCAAGCCCGCGAGGGTCAGCGCGTAGGCGTCGATCACCCACTGGAGGTCGCTGAAGTCGGCGCCGAGGGCGCGCTCGATCGAGGGCAACGCGACGTTCACGATCGTCACGTCGAGCAGCAGCATGAAGATCGCGGTGCAGCTCGCGAGCAGCGTCCACCACTTGCATTCCATCGGGTGCCGAGCCTACACGCGCCCCCACGCGGTCCTACCGAGAATTGATGCCAAGCACCTCGGGACACCAGTTAGCGACGAAGAGAAAACCCCGGTTTTGCGGGGCTTTCGAGAGAGGTGAGCGACGGGACTTGAACCCGCGACCGCCTGGACCACAACCAGGAGCTCTACCAACTGAGCTACGCCCACCAGGCGCCAGGGAGTGTAGCGGCGGGGTCCAAGACCAGAAATGCACTCACCCCGGCGAGTTAGCCCGGTTGTCAATTTGGGTTACACGGGCTGGCGATTTACGGCCTGTCGGGTTATAGCTATTTGGACAAGTTACGCGGAGCAAGAACAGCGACCCCAATCCTGTTCCCCGTCAATTGATCTCCGTGTGTTCCACTCGTGCGGAGGCCCTTCTATGTACGGACTCACAATGGACTACCAGCTCACTGTCCCAGCGCTCCTGCGCCGGGTCGAGAGCCATTTCGGCAACGTCGAGCTGGTTGATCGCCACCCGGACGGCAGCTACTCGCGGACGACCTATGGCGACGTAGCCAGTCGCGCCCGCCAGCTCGCCGCCGCCCTGGAGCGCTGGGGCATCCGGCGCGGCGATCGTGTGGCCACCTTCTGCTGGAACAGCAGCACGCACCTGGAGGCGTACCTCGGCGTCCCCTCTGGCGGCTTCGTACTCCACCCGCTCAACCCGCGTCTCCACGCGGACGACCTCGCCTACATCGCATCGCACGCCCAGGACCGCGTGCTGATCGCCGATCGCGCGGCGCAGCCCCTCATCGAGCAGTTCCTCGACCGCACGTCGATCGAGGAGGTGTTCTACATCGAGGACTCCTACCAGGAGCTGCTGGCCACGGCCAGCCCCGAGGAGTGGGTCGACCCGCAGCTCGACGAGCGCGAGGCCGGCACGATGAGCTACACCACTGGCACCACCGGCGCGCCGAAGGGCGTCGTTCACTCGCATCGCGCCCTGATGCTGCACACGCTCGGGCTCGGCACCTGCCTCGGCAGCGCGGTCGGAATCAACCGCAACGACGTGCTGATGCCGGGCGTGTCGATGTACCACGGCAACGGCTGGGGCCTCCCCTACCTCGCCTCGATGCTCGGCATCAAGACCGTCTTTACCGGCCCGCGTCTCGACCCCCACACGATGCTGGAGGCCTCCGTGCTCGAGGGCGTGACGGTGTCGAGCGGCGTGCCGACGATCTGGCTCGGCATCATCGACGAGCTCGACTCGCACCCCGAGCGCTGGGACCTCTCCCAGCTGCGGACCGTGCTGTCGGGTGGCGCGCCGGTGCCGCGCTGCATGGTCACGGGTCTCGCCAACCACGGCGTCGGCGTCTGCCAGATCTGGGGCATGACCGAACTCACGTGCGGCACGGCCGTCGACCTGCCCCTCGACGTGCTCGAGGGCGACGAGGACGCGCGCTTCGACGCGGAGGCCGAGCAGGGCATCTCGCTGCCGATGGTGGAGATCCGCGGCCGCGACGACGACGGCAACCTCATCCCCTGGGACGGGACCGCGATCGGCGAGCTCGAGGTGCGCGGCCCATGGGTGGCCGGCAGCTACTACGACGCGCCCGAGACCGCCGCGAGCTGGACCGAGGACGGCTGGTTCAAGACCGGCGACGTGGTGTGCATCCATCCGAGCGGCTCGATGCAGGTCGTCGACCGCACCAAGGACCTGATCAAGTCGGGCGGCCTCTGGATCTCGTCGGTCGCGCTCGAGAACCAGCTGATGGCGCACCCGAATGTCGTGGAGGCGGCCGTGATCGCCGAGCCGCACGACAAGTGGGGCGAGCGGCCGGTCGCGGTGGTCGTGCTGGCCGAGGGCAGAAAGGTGAGCCCAAGTGACCTGCGCGACTTCATCGCGCCGCACTTCCCGCGCTGGTGCCTGCCCGACCGCTTCGAGTTCGTCGAGGAGCTGCCGAAGACGGGTGTCGGCAAGTTCCTCAAGCGCACGCTGCGCGAGCAGTTCGCGACGGCCTGACGGACTCACAAATCTTCGCCGGCGGCTCGGATGCCCGAGCTGCCGGCGAAACCAACTCGCGCGCCTACTGGATGGTGACCGGGACGGTCTCCTCGGCGATCGCCTCGACCACTTCCACGTCCTGCTCCTCGAGCTCGTCGCGTGCGCAGACGATGCGGAACGCGCCGGTGCCGAGATTGGGATCGCTCTCGATCGGCAGGCCGCGGATCGTGTCCCAGCCGAGCCGCTCGACCTCGAACGGGTTCATGCGCACGGCGATCGCCGGGAACTCACAGGTCTTGTTGTGGTGATCGATCGCCTTGCTGATCACCTCGAGGTTCTTTCCCTCGCTGCTCATCGCGTCCCAGTGTAGAGAAGGCGGCTCAGCGCGCCGACGGCTGGCCGAGCGCGGCGGTGGCGTGCTCGATCGTGCGCTTGAGGCCCTCGCGGATCGCCACCTTGGGCTCCCAGCCCAGCAGGTCGCGCGCGCGAGTGATGTCGGGCTGGCGCACCTGAGGGTCGTCCACCGGCAGCGCCTGGTAGACGATCTCCGAGCGCGACTCGGTGAGCTCGACCACGAGCCGCGCCATCTCGATCAGCGGCATCTCCTCGGGATTGCCGAGGTTGACGGGCTCGTGCACGCCGGACTCCGCCAGCGAGATCAGCCCCTCGATTAGGTCGTCGACGTAGCAGAAGCTGCGCGTCTGGCTGCCGTCGCCGAAGACGGTCAGTGGCTGGTCGGTGAGCGCCTGGTGCAGGAAGGTGGGGATCGCGCGGCCGTCGTTGGGCCGCATGCGCGCGCCGAAGGTATTGAAGATCCTGGCGATGGTGGTGTCCACGCCCTGCTGGCGCAGGTACGCCATCGTGAGCGCCTCGGCGTAGCGCTTGGCCTCGTCGTAGACGCCGCGCGGGCCGATCGGGTTGACGTTGCCCCAGTAGCTCTCCGGCTGCGGGTGCACAAGCGGGTCCCCGTAGACCTCGGACGTCGAGGCGAGCAGGAAGCGGGCGCGCTTGAACTTCGCGAGCCCGAGCGTGTTGTGCGTGCCGTAGGCGCCGACCTTGAGCGTGTGCAGCGGCAGCCGCGCGTAGTCGATCGGGCTGGCCGGCGAGGCCATGTGGTAGACGAAGTCGATCGGCTCGTCGATCTCGTAGTGGTCCGTGATGTCCGCGTGGACGAAGCGGAACGTGTCGCCCTCGGTGAGGTGCGAGATGTTCTGCAGGGAGCCGGTGTCGAAGTTGTCGACGCAGATCACGCGGTGACCGCGCGCGATCAGGTTGTCGCAGAGATGCGAGCCGAGAAAGCCGGCTCCGCCGGTGACGAGGCATGTCGCCATGGGGCCGGACTGTAGCGGGAGGGTCGGTCTGCGCGGTACGCGTCCGCTACGGGCCGAATCCGCCAGGGATGGCGCCGCAGAGCCCCACGGTCATGGACTCGACCGTGTCCCACGGGCTTGTCGGCGCGTAGAAGAGCGTGCAGCGCTTGCCCTGCTTGAGATTGGCCCGCGACTGAGCGGCCTCGCCGGGTCCCGGCGCGGGGATGCCGTACTTGCTGCGGGCGTCCGCCATAGAGTCGCCCAGCCCGATCCCTTTGCTCGTCTTCAGCGGCTTCACCCTGGTCGCGAGGACGGGGTCCTGGGGCAGCTCGACGCGGATCACCGCGACCTTCCCCGCGTGCATGAAGTAGCCGATCTTTGGGTCGAGCAGTGGCGTTCCCGTGCCGACATCCACGGGCAACAGCCACTGGTACCACGTGTAGCCCTTGAAGGCCACCGTGTCGATCTTGTCCGGCTTGCCCCAGGCCTTCCGGGCCTGCTTCCTCTTCATTCCCACCGCGAGACCGCCCACCGACTTGCCGGGAACGATCTTGTGGTTTTTGAACCTGGGGAAGTGGGCGGACGCGCCGACAGCGGTTGCCAGCGCGACAGCGATCGCCGTGAACGCAGCGATAACCAGGGAGGGTCTGCGAGTCATGTTGTCCTCCGGTTCTGCGCGAGTCGGTACGACTGTAACGGGGTCAGAGGCCAGAGGCCAGAGGCCGCAAACGCCCCGGGCAGGATTCGAACCTGCGACCTAACGGGTAGAAGCCGTCCGCTCTAATCCACTGAGCTACCGGGGCCTCCGCCCAGAATAGAGCCGATCTGAGGGCCTCTCGAGGCTCGCAAGGCCCGTCGCTTCCATTAGCCTGGCGCGCGTGCCCGCGCTCACGGAGGACCGTCCGCCCTCAGCGCCGCCCCACGAGCTGATTGCCGTCGGGATCGAGCCCCCCGCGGAGATCCCGAGCGAGATCTTCGAGGCGGCGCTCACCACGTTCCGCGAGCTGCGCCGGCTCGACATGCGCGCGCTGGCGATCGAGCTCGGGATTTCGCGCGCGACGCTGTACCGCCGCGCTGGCGGGCGCGACCACCTGCTCGGCCAGGTGATCTGGTACCTCACGCGCCGGTCGCTCGCGCGCGCGTATGAAGGGACCGAGAGCCTGAAGGGCGACGGGCGGATCGTGACGGTGGTCGAGCGCTTCATGCGCGACGTCCACTCGCAGCCGGCGCTGGCCCGGCTGCTCGACGCCGAGCCGGAGGCGGCGCTGCGCATCCTCACGTCCAAACACGGTCCGATCCAGCGCGGGATCATCGAGGTGGTCGAGCGGCTGATGGCGATCGAGGAGGAGCGCGGCAACCTGCGCCTCGGCATCGACCACGGCACGCTCGCCTACGCGATCGTCCGGCTCGGCGAGAGCTTCCTCTACGCGGACGTGATCGCTGACAACGACCCGGACGTCGACCAGGCGGTGGCCGTCATCGGGCGCCTGCTGCGAGAGGGCTGAGCGTTGACGCTCGACGACGTGCTGCGCATGACCAACCGGACGATGATCGGCTTCGACCTCGTGCTCGGCACCTCTGCCCTGCTCGCGCCAGAGCGGACGCTGAGCGTGATCGGCCACGACCCGCCGTCCGAGGACGCGCGGCACCTGTTCCGCCGCTGCGCCCCGATCTGGCTCACGTTCGCGGCCGCCCATGCCGTGGCGGAGGCGCGCGGCGAGCCGCGCGACTGGTGGGCGCTCGCCTGGCTGCGCGGCACCGAGATCGCCACCGACGTGCTGTGGTCCGCCTCGCCCGCCCTCAGCCGGCCGGGCGCCAAGGCCGGGCTGCGCCTCGCGGGGCTGTTCAACCTGGGAGTCGCCCTGGGTTTCGCACGTCTCTCCCGCTCCTGACTACATTTGGTGGAAGTGCGCGGGGTGCTTCCCACTGGGTCGCGTGCGCGTCGCCTGTTGCCGGCGACGTGGGTGCCGCTGGCGGCGATCGCCGTCCACCAGGCGCGCTTCTTCCTCGCCTACGGCGCCCAGGGCAGGCACGAGCTGGCCGAGACCGGCCACTCGTACCTCAGCTCGCTCACGCCCTGGATCGTGCTGCTGTGCGCGCTCGGCGTCGGTAGCTTCCTGCGCGGGCTGGCGCTCGCGTGGCGCGACGGCGAGCCCGAGCGGCGCCGCGATCTGTCGACGCTGCGGCTGTGGCTCGTCGCCTCCGCCGCGCTGATCCTGATCTACGCGGGCCAGGAGGCGCTCGAGGGCCTCCTCTCGACGGGCCACCCGGACGGCCTCGCCGGCATCTTCGGCGACGGCGGCTTGTGGGCCGTGCCCGCCGCGCTCGTGGTGGGTGCCGCGCTCGCACTGCTCGTGCGCGGCGGCGAGGCGGCGATCACGTTCGTCGCGCGGCTGGCGCGGCGCCCGTCGCGCGGCCGCCGCGCGCGGCTCGCCGTGCGCCCGCCCGCACCCGTCTTCATCGTCCACGCGAGCCCGCTTGCCCGCTGCGCACCGGGGCGCGCGCCTCCGCTTCGGGTCTGAACGAAGTCGACCCCCGAACCCGACACTCCAAGACGGAGGTGAAGACCCATGCAGCGCATCGGCCGCTCGGCCCTGGTTCCGCTCGTACTCGTGCTCGTCGTGGCAGGCGCTGCCACGGCCGTCCTCGCGATCGGCAGCAGCGGCGGCGGCACCAAGCTCCCGGGCAACGCCAAGAAGCAGGCGCCCGCAGGCGGCTTCCGCGGCGCCACGATCACCCCGGTTCAGCAGGCGCCGCCCATCGCCCTGCACAACTACCTGGGTAAGCCCGTCAGCCTCAGTCAGTACCGTGGGAAGGCAGTGCTCGTCACGTTTCTGTACGTGCACTGCCCAGATGTGTGCCCCGCCATCGCCTCGGCGCTGCGCGTGGTGCGCCAGAAGCTAGGGCCTGAGAAGTCGAAGATGCAGATCATCGCCGTGTCCGTTGACCCCCGAGGCGACAAGCCGAGCTCGGTGGCCCGCTTCCTCGATCAGCGCCGGATGACCGGCCAGATGCAGTACCTGGTCGGCTCGTCGAAGCAGCTCGTGCCGGTGTGGCAGGCGTGGAACGTCGGCTCGCAGCGGGACGCCTCGAATCCGGAGTTCGTGGCGCATACCGCGCTCATCTACGGGATCAGCGGCAGCGGCAAGCTGCGGACCATCTATCCAGCCAATTTCAAACCGGCCGACATCGTCCACGACGTGCCGCAACTGGCCTCGTCGTAAGGAGTGCGTGAATGAGTAGCCGAACCGAGCAGAAGCAGCAACTGAAGGCGGAGCGCATCGAGCGGGAACGGGTGCGGGCCCTCGAGGTCCGCCGCGCCCGCCGGCTCCGCCTCCTCGGCATCGTGCTCGTGGCGGCGTTGGCCGTGGTGGCGATCGCGATCGCGGTCAGCGGCGGCGGCGGCGGGAAGAAGCAGGTGTCGACCAAGAATGCGGCGGCGGTGGTGACGGCCCGCTTCAAGGGCGTCCCGCAGCACGGGCTCGTGGTCGGCAATCCCAAGGCGCCGGTGACCTTCGTCGAGTTCGCCGACCTCAAGTGTCCCGTCTGCCAGGCGTACACGCTGTCCGTCTTCCCCAAGCTCTTCGACAAGTACGTGCGGACGGGCAAGGTGAAGATGCAGCTCCAGCTGCAGCACTTCGTGGGCGACCAGAACGGGGACTCTGAGGCCGCGGCGCGGATGGCCTTGGCGGCGGCGAAGCAGAACAAGATGTGGAACTTCGCCGACCTCTTCTATTACAACCAGCAGGACGAGACCACGACGTACGTGACGAACCAGTTCCTGCGCCGCATCGGCGCAGGCGTGCCGGGATTGAATGTGAACCAGGCGCTTGCGGCGCGCGACGGCAACGACATCACGCAGCAGCTGACGCAGTCGTCGAGCGAGTTCAACGCCGGCGGCTTCAGCGGCACGCCGTCGTTCGCGATCGGCAAGGGCAACGGGACGCTCACCCAGTTCAACCCGGCCTCCTTCACCGATCCGTCGTCGTACGAGCAGGCGATCGACAAGGCACTGGGGAGCAGCGGCTCGTGAAGCGGCTCGACATCGCGATCGGCGCGCTCGCGGTGATCGGGCTAGGCATCGCGACATATCTCACCTACGTCCACTACGCGGGGCTGCACCCGCTCTGCCTGGCCAGCGGCGGCTGCGAGAAGGTGCAGTCGTCGCACTGGTCCAAGCTCGCGGGGGTTCCCGTGGCGACGATCGGGCTGGTGGGCTACGCCGCGATCCTCGCGTTGCTGTTCGTGCCGGGTGAGACGGGTCTGGCCGGGGGGGCGCTGGTCGCGCTGATCGGCTTTGGCTTCAGCGCCTACCTCACCTGGGCGGAGCTGTTCCGGATCCACGCGATCTGCCAGTGGTGCGTCGCCAGCGCCTGTCTGATGACGGGGATCGCGGTGCTGTCGGTGGTCCGGCTGCTGGCCGCTGAGGACCGCGGTGCGTACCCCCAGAGGGCTGCCAAGCTGCCATCCTAGGCGGCGGATGGCCGGTACCACCGAGGCGATCGAGTCGGAGCAGCTCGCGAGCCGCCGCACCGCCCTGCGCGAGCGGCTGGCGATCTCGCCGGAGCTCTACCGCCGCGTTACGTTCGTGGCGGCGGCCGCGCTAACGCTGATCGTGCTCACGGGCGCCGCGGTGCGCCTGACCGGCTCCGGGCTCGGGTGCCCGGACTGGCCCAAGTGCTACGGGCGCACGATCCCGCCGCTCCAGTTCCACACGGTGATCGAGTTCGGCAACCGCATGGTCACCGGGCTCGTGGGGCTGATCGTGATCGCCGCCGCGGGGCTCGCCTTCCTGCGCCGTCCCTTCCGGCGGCACCTTGCCATCCTCGGCATTCTGTTGCCGCTCGGGGTGGTGGGCCAGGCCGTGCTCGGCGGGCTCGTGGTGCGCTACGACCTCAATCCGGTGCTCGTCATGTGCCACTTCATCCTGTCGATGCTGCTGCTCGACGCGGCGTTCGCGTTGGCCTGGTGCGCGGCGCACGACCCGGGCTGGCGCGCGCCCTCGCACGACCGGCTCGGTACGTGGGCGATTCGCGGGCTCGTACCGTTCGGGCAGCTCACCGTGCTGCTCGGGACGATCGCCACGGGGGCCGGCCCGCACGCGGGCGAGCACTCGGGCCAGCTCGTCAAGCGCTTCACCTTCGAGGGCCGCGACACGCTGTCGTGGGTGGTGGCGCGGCACGGCACGGTGGCCGCCGTGTTTGGCGTCGCCGCGGTGGCGGTGTGGTTCCTCGACCGCCGTGCCGCCGGCGAGGGCCGGGCGCACAAGCCGCTCACCGTGCTCTGCCTGCTGCTGCTCGCGCAGGGGATCCTCGGCTTCATCCAGTACCGCCTACACGTGCCTGCCGGCATGGTGTGGGTGCACGTGACGCTCGCCACCGCCTCGTGGCTCGCGACCCTCTGGGCCGTGGCGTCGGCCGGGCGGCTCGCGCCGCGCGGCGCGACGCAGGCCCAGGAAGCGTCGCCGCCGGTGGCCGCGGCCGCGCGCGTCTAACCGTCTAGGGCGGCTCGAAGCGCGTCGAGGTCGCCGGCGCCGAACACCACGCGATTGCGGGTCGCCACGTAGACGAGGTCGAGGTCCACGCCGGCGCGCGCGATCTTGCGCGTGAGGTCGGCGAGCACGCCCGGGCGGTCGTCGACGTCCACCACCACGACCTCGCGCTCGCGCGTCACCGCCAGGTGAGAGATCGCGAGCGAATGCCTCACCGCCTCCGCGTGCGGCACGAGGATGTGCAGCTCCGCGCGCTCGCCCGGGCCGATGCACGTGGCGGCGGCGATGTTCACACCGGCATCGCTGATCGCGGCGGCCACCTCTGCCAATGCGCCCGGGTTGTTCTCGATGTCGATGACCAGGTCGACCGCCATGGGGCCTCCTGGCGCGTGAGCGTACCTAGTGTCCGGTGCCGTTGCTCGCGGCGGCCTCAACCTGAGCGCCGCTCTCGCCCGGGCGCCGCAGCCCGCCGCGGTAGGGACCGGGCTTCGGCCGCGGCTTCCCGCCCGGGAACGCCAGCCGGATGATCGTGCGGTGCACCATCCCGAGCTGCTTCCCGAGCGGCCCGCTGTTGTACGGCAGCTCGTAGCGCTCGCAGATCTCGCGCACGCGCGGCGCGATCTCGCCGTAGCGGGTGCTCGGCATGTCGGGGTAGAGGTGGTGCTCCACCTGGTAGCCGAGGTTGCCGCTGATCACATGGAAGAGCGGGCTGCCCTCGATGTTGGCCGCGCCGATCAGCTGGCGGACGTACCAGCCGCCCTTGGTCTCGTCGTCCGCCTCGTTCTGGCCGAACGTGTAGGTCTGGTCGGGGAAATGGCCGCAGAAGATGATCGAGTGCGCCCAGACGTTGCGGACGATGTTGGCCGCGACGTCCGCGACCGCCGTGGCGCGGTAGGACTGCCAGGCGGCCTCGAGCGCGTGCTCGAGCCGCGTGTCCACCTTCTTGCCGCGCGCCCGCGCGAACAGCTTCAGCCCGCGCCGGCGCAGCTTGTCGCGGCGGCCCTCGTTGCGGCGGCTGAGCGCCGGGCCGATCAGCCCGTGCAGCATGCCCACGACGGTCGCCGACACGAGCGGCCAGGCGATGTAATCCTTGACGATCTGCGTGCGGGCCTTGCCGCCGATCCCCTTCAGCTCGTGCAGCACCTGCTTGCGGTCCTTCTCGCCGCTGCGCACCGCGTCGAGGTCGAGGTCGTGCAGCGCCACACCCCACTCGAACAGGAACATCAGCAGCAGGTTGTAGACCGGCTGCAGCAGGTAGACCGGGTGCCACTTCTGATGCGGGTCGATCCGCATGATCTCGTAGCCCAGGTCCTTGTCCTTGCCGCGGATGTTCGTGTAGGTGTGGTGAACGTAGTTGTGCGAGTGCTTCCACGCCTCCTTGGTGGACGCCGTGTCCCAGTCCCAGGTCGACGAGTGGATCTGGGGGTCGTTCATCCAGTCCCACTGGCCGTGCATGACGTTGTGGCCGATCTCCATGTTCTCGAGGATCTTGGCCATCGAGAGCGTGGAGGTCCCGGCGATCCAGGTGGGCCAGTAGCGCGCGCCGAAGAGCAGCACGCGGCCCAGCAGCACGAGGCGCCGGTGCAGGCCGATGATCGAATGGATGTACTTGGCGTCGCGCTCGCCGAGGCTGGCGAAGACCTCATCGTGGATCTTCTGGAACTCCTCGCCGAGCTGCTCGATCTGCTCGGGGCTGAGCCGCGCCAGCGGGCTCTCGATCGCGGGCTCGGCGCGGGTTGCGGTGGTCATGTCGATGGTCCTCCTCGTCCTGGTCACAGTTCGATCTCGACGGGTCCCTCTGGTGCGTTCACGCAGGTGCGGCAGGTCAGGCCCTCGGCTTCGGACACCTCGCCGCTACGCAGGTCACGCAGCTTGCCGGAGCGGAACGTGCAGACGCACGTGTGGCAGATGCCCATGCGACAGCCGAACGGGAGCTCCAGCCCGGCCTCCTCGCCGGCCACGAGGATCGGCTTCCCGCCCTCGCAGTCGACCTCCTTGCCGCTTTTCACGAAGGTGATCGTGCCGCCCTCGCCCTCGGCGCCGTCGCCGCCGATCACGGGCTGGAAGCGCTCCATGTGCAGGCGCTCGCTGTCGCCCTCGCGCTCCCAGTGCTCGCTGAACGCGTCGAGCATGTCGCCAGGCCCTGAGACGAACGCCTCGCGCTCGCGCCAGTCCGGGCACAGCTCGTCGAGGTCGGCCGTGCCGATGCGGCCCTGCTCCGAGGTGTGCTGCTCGTGCAGCCGGAAGCCGTCGTGGCGCTCGGCGAGCGCGCGCAGCTCGGAGCCGAAGATCACCTCGTCGGGCCGCCGCGACGAGTGCAGCTGCACCGCGTCCTCGATCGCGCCACCCCGGTGCAGGCTGCGCAGCATGCTCATGATCGGCGTGATGCCGCTGCCGGCGCTTACGAAGAGCAGCTTGGCCGGCAGCGGGTCGGGCAGCACAAACTCGCCCTCGACGTCGCTCAGGAACACGAGCTGCCCCGGCTTCAGCTCGCGGTTGACGAACGGCGACACCTTCCCGCTCTCCACGAGCTTCGGTGTGATCGAGATGAAGCCGTCCGGGCGCCCGGGCTCCGAGGTGAGCGAGTAGGCGCGCCAGTGGCGCACGCCGTCGATGGCGAAGCCGACCCGCACGTACTGCCCGGGCTGGTGCGGCTCCCACTCGTGGCCGGGGCGGATCTCGACGGTCACGGCGTCGCCCGTCTCGCGCTTGAGCCGCTCCACCCGGCCGCGCAGCTCGCGCGTCGACCAGAGCGGGTTGACCATCTCGAGGTAGTCGTCCGGCAGCAGCGGCGTGGTGAACGCGCGCGCGGCTTGCAGGATCCGCCGCCGGACCTTCGGGACCTTGGGTGTGGCGCCTCGCTCCGCCATGCCTCCCTACCTACCCGCAACCGCGGTAGATCATGCCATCGAATGATGTCACATGACTTCACGCAACCTGTGGCCGCCCGCCCACCCGACGGGCGGCCACAAAATACGCTGGAAACGCCTAGTAAGCGACGGTTTCCGCTTCCTCGACCACCGTGGGGCCGGTGCGGTCGGCCCAGCGTTCGAGCACGCCGGCGGCGAAGAGCTTGTCGCGGCCGGCCTTCGCGTCCTCGGTGGACTTGAACTCGACCTGGATGTAGATCTCGTTCGGGTCCTCCACGCTGCGGAACAGCCGGTAGTCGCAAGCGGTCTCGCGCGTGCCCGGGCTGTCCTTGTCGAACAGCGGCTTGAAGACGTCGTAATCGCCGACCTGGAGGCGGGTCATGATGAAGGCCATGGGGTCCAAACCTTTCGTTCTGGCGGTGTATTTGTTCGATACACGCTCTGTGTAATGAATACATCGCTAGAGTAGCCAACATGCCGAAGGCCGTCAAGAGCAAGCGCAACTACAACTCGCCGCGCCGCGCCGAGCAGGCCGCGGCCACCCGCCAGGCGATCCTCGACGCGGCCCAGCGGCTGTTCGAGGAGCACGGCTACACCGCCACCTCGATGGCCCAGGTGGCCAAGGCGGCGGGCGTGGCGCTCAAGACCGTCTACCTGGCGTTCGAGACGAAGAGCGGCGTGCTGCGGGCGCTCTGGCACCTACGCCTGCGCGGCGACGAGGGCCCCGCCCCCGTCGGCCAGCGCGACTGGTACCAGGAGGTGCTCGACGAGCCCGACCCGGCGCGGCAGCTACAACTCAACGCGCGCAACTCGCGCGAGGTGAAGGCGCGCGCCGGCGGGCTGATGGAGGTGATCCGCAGCGGGGCCCGCGCGGATGCGGACGTCGCCTCGCTCTGGGACAACATCCAGGCTCAGTTCTACGACAACCAGCGCGCGATCGTGAAGAGCCTCGCGGCGAAGAAGGCGCTCGCCCCCGGGCTGGGGGTCGAACGCGGGAGCGATCTCCTCTGGACGCTCAACCACCCGGACGTCTACACACTGCTCGTGAACGAGCGCGGCTGGACCCCCAACCGCTACGAGCAGTGGCTCGCGGACGCGACCGCGTCGCAACTGCTCGGCGCCGGCCGATGAGTCCGGGCGCGCGCGGCAGTCTAACCGCCACTACTTCCATCCCGAAAGGAGCCACCATGGGCTACCCGGTCGTGCACTTCGAGATCATCGGCAGGGACGGCGACAAGACGAAGAGCTACTACGCGGAGCTCTTCGGCTGGGAGATCGACTCGAACAACCCGATGGGCTACGGCCTGATCCAGCGCGAGGCCAACGTGAACGCGGACGGCATCGGGATCGGCGGCGGCGTCGGCGGCGGGCCGGAGGGCTATGAGGGCCACGTGACCTTCTACGTCGAGGTGCCGGACGTCGAGGAGGCGCTGGCGAAGGCCGAGAGTCTCGGCGGCACCCGGATGATGGGACCGGAGACGATCATGGACAGGCTCGTGCTCGGCCACTTCACCGACCCCGAGGGACACCTCATCGGGGTCATCAGCAACATTCAATAGGAGTAGTTGACACACCGCAGTACGGGGCGTAGCTTCCTGCCCGCGTTCGGAGTCGGTACGGCCGTCCGTATCGCGCACAACCGGTAGTCGAGGGAGGAGCCATGCGTCTCGTGCTGCGGCGTGTCGTTTTCGTCGTCGTGATCCTGACCGCCGCCGGAGTGGCCGCGGTCGGAGGGAGCGCCGTGGCCCGCTCGGGTCCGGCCGCCAAGGGCGCCGTGAAGGCGCACGCCGGCGACCTGCCGGTGATCGCCCCCACCGGCACCTGCGCCCAGTTCGCCACCACCGACGTCTCGGAGGCCGTTGGCGCTTCGGTGGGCATCACGAGCGCGACCGCCGGCACGGCGCCGCAGGGCTACTCGATCTGCGACATCAAGGGCGTGATCGCGCCTCAGATCCAGTTCGAGGTGACGCTGCCCACCCAGACCTACAGCGGGCGCTACCTGCAGACGGGCTGCGGGGGGCTGTGCGGCACGCTCGCCATCAACGCCCAGGCGGCCAACGGCTGCGCGCCGCTCACGAGCGGCGCCTTCGCGATGGCCTCGGACAACATGGGCCACGTCGCGGGCGGGAACAACGACGGCAACTTCGGCACCGATCCGCAGCTGCGGCTCGACTTCGCCTACCGCGCCGACCACCTGCTCGCGCTCACCGCGAAGGAGTTGATCAAGCGCTTCTACGGCAGCGGGCCGAAGTACTCCTACTTCGACGGCTGCTCCGAGGGCGGCCACGAGGCGCTCGAGGAGGTGCAGCGCTTCCCGCATGACTTCAACGGCGTGATCGCGGGCGCACCGGCGTCGATCCTCCAGCCACTCAACACCTTCTACCAGCCGTGGCTGGCCAAGGCGGACTTCGACTCGAGCGGCAACCAGATCATGCCGGCCAGCAAGCTGCCGCTCGTGCACAACGCGGCGCTCGCCAACTGCGACGGCAAGGACGGACTCGTGGACGGTCAGATCGACGACCCGCGCGCGTGCACGTTCGACCCGGGCAGCCTCGCCTGCCCGAGCGACCAGGACGCGGCCACCTGCCTGACCCAGGCCCAGATCGCCGTCGTGCGGAAGATCTACTCGGGCCCGGTGGACCAGCACGGCAAGCACCTCTACCCGGGTGGCGAGCCGGTGGGCAGTGAACTGGCCTGGTCGCCGTGGTTCATCCCGCCGGCGCCGAACGGCGCCCAGCAGTCCACGATCTCATGGTCGATCGGCAACGGCTGGCTCAAGTACCTCGCCTACAACCCCAACCCGCCGCTGTCGTTCGACGTCAACCAGGCGACGTTCGACGACCAGACGTTCGAACGGGCGAGCAAGCTGTTCGACTTCTGGGACGCGACGAACCCGAACCTGTCCGCCTTCCGCAAGGCCGGCGGCAAGCTGATCATCTGGCAGGGCTGGGCCGACCAGGCGATCTCGCCGTACGGCACGGTCGCCTACTACGCGGCGCTGCAGGACCAGATGGGCGGGCTCGCGGCCACGCAGAAGTTCGCGCGCCTGTTCATGTTCCCGGGCGTGCTCCACTGCGCGGGCGGCAACGCCGGCGGGCCGAACACGTTCGACCTGCTCACGCCGCTCCTCAGCTGGGTCGAGCAGGGCACGGCGCCGAGCCAGGTGATCGCGTCGGCGTCGGCGAACGGCCAGGTCACGCGCACGCGGCCGGTCTATCCGTATCCGCTCGTCGCGCGCTACAACGGCACGGGCGACACGAACGACGCGGCCAACTTCCATCCGGTGGCGGGACCGAAGTCGGGCGACCGCTTCCAGTGGCTGGGCTCGTTCAAGCCCGTGCCGCGGACGCACGCGGACCGCAAGGGGCACCAGAAGCACAAGGCGAAGAAGCACCGGCGCAGGCGGGGGCACCGGGACAAGAGCTGAGCGGTCGTCAGTCGGTGAGACGCGCGGGCAGGCCGAAGCGCTCGAACGTGCCGAGCAGGCGCGAGGGGTCCGTCGGGTGGTCGACCCAGCGGTGATACGCGTCCGGCTCGGTGCGCTCGGTGGCGCGCGCGACGAAGGCCACCACGTCGCTGATCTCTGAGCCGCGCAGGGTGAGGACGTTGAGGGCGAACGGGATGTACGCCTGCTCGTCCTCGTCCCAGGCGTAGTAGGCGAGCGCCGGCTGCCCGTTGGCCGTGACGGGCAGCGGCCGCCAGCGGTATTCGCCCGACAGCGGCCAGCCGGCGAGGAAGATGCGCAGCGCGTCGCGGCCGTGGAACCAGCTCGCGAGGGGCGGCATCGCGAAGCTGACGTCGTCGCTGAGCATCGCGACCACCGTGTCGATGTCGTTCTGCTCCCAGGCCTGCAGGTAGCGCTCCACGATCTCGCGCACGCCGTCGTCGCCGAGCGTGCGCAGCGTGGCCTGCTGGGTCTGCTCGGGCGTGCGCTCGTCCACCGACGCGCGCGCCCGCTGCAGCGCGCTGTTCACAGACGCAGTGGAGGTGTCGAGCGTCTCCGCCACCTCCTTGGCCGAGAAGCCGAGCACCTCGCGCAGGATCAGCACCGCCCGCTGGTTGGGCGGCAGGTGCTGGAGCGCGGCGACGAACGCGAGCTCCACGCTCTCGCGCTGCTCGTAGCGCGCCTCGGGCGCGGCGTAGCCGTCCTCGACGCCGAGCAGCTCGTCCGGATAGGGCTCGATCCACACCGACTCCACCACCGGCTCGCCGGGCCCCACGTTGGGATCCGTGGCCTGCGCATAGTCCACCGGCAGCACGCGCTTGGGGCGCTTGGCGATCAGGTTCAGGCAGGTGTTGGTGGCGATCGTGTAGAGCCACGAGCGCAGCGAGCTGCGGCCCTCGAAGCGGTCGAGCGCGCGCCAGGCGCGCAGCAGCACCTCCTGCAGCGCATCCTCGGCGTCGTGCACGGAGCCGAGCATCCGGTAGCAGTGGGCGTGCAGCTCGGAGCGATACGGGTCGACGAGCCCGGCGAAGGCGCCCTCGTCGCCGGAGCGGGCCGCCGCCAGCATCCTGTTCTCATTCGGTAGCGCGGTACGAGTTTCGGCCATCGCACAACCAGCCTAGAGATCAGCGATGAGTTTCGGCGCCCGACCCGGTCTCAACGTCTGGACAGCGCATGAGGCCTGCCGCGACCCATCCCGTAGTGCACTTGGAACTCCTCACGGGCGACCTCGCGCGGGCGTGCGACTTCTACACGCGGCTGTTCGGCTGGCGAGCCGAGACCGTCGCGGTGGGCCCCGGCTCCTACCACGCGCTCGAGCCCGGCGACGGCATCGGAGCGGGCGTGGTGGAGGGCCGCACGACACGCTCGATCTGGCTGCCCTACGTGGAGGTGGACGACGTCGCGGCGGCCACCGACGAGGCGCGGCGCCTGGGCGCAACGGTGGCGGTCGACGCGCGCGAGGGGCCGGCCGGCTGGCGCAGCGTGGTGGCCCCACCCGCCGGTGCGCCGATCGCCCTCTGGCAGACCAAGCGCTGACGCCCGTTGCCTCGATTGAAGCCGACCCGTCCGGGGTATCTGGAAGCACGTCCAACGGGAGGAAACGCCGATGTCCATACTCGCCAGAGTCGTGAAAGCAGCCACCACGGTGGCGGTCGGGATCATCGTCATCGGCATCCTGCTGCACGTGCTGAACGCGAACTTCTCCAACGGCCTCGTCTCGGCGATCAACGACGCGGCCAAGTGGCTCGTCCAGCCGTTCCACGACGCCTTCCACATGAGGAAGCCGAAGACGACGATCGCCGTCAACTGGGGTCTCGCGGCCGCGGTCTACCTGATCGCCGGCAGCTTCATCGCCCGCATGCTGTCGCGCGTCTCGTTCGGCGGGGCGCGGCGGGTGCGCGCGGCTTAAAACGCGTTTCCGGCGCCGAGCCGCCGGGTACCAGCCCGGCGCGTGCGCGCCGCCCCGGCGGCACGATCAGAGGAGGAGGCAGTCCTGATGGGAAGCTCGTCTTCGTCCGCGTGTGCGCGGACGCTCGTGGCGGTGCTGGTGTTCGTCGTCGTGGCCTTCGGAGGCGCGGGCAGAGCGACCGCCGCCACGGGCGGGAGCGCGCCCGGCGCGCCGGGGAGCCAGGCCGACTGGGCGCCCGCGAACAAGGACGGCTTCGGCACCGCGACGGGCACCGCCAGCAAGCTCTGGTACACGCTCGAGAACGGCGAGCTGACAGAGCTCTACTACCCGGACCTAGGCACGCCGAGCGTGCGCGACCTGCAGTTCGTCGTGTCGGACGGCAAGACCTTCTCTGACCGCGAGACCGACGCGTCGACGCATCGCACCAAGCTCGCCGGTGGCGGGCAGAGCCTCAGCTACACGCAGGTGAACAGCGCCAAGTCGGGCGCCTGGCGGCTCACCAAGACCTACGTGACCGACCCGGCGCGCAGCTCGCTGCTCGTCCGCGTCCACTTCCAGTCGCTCACCGGCAAGCCGCTCAAGCTCTACGCGCTCTACGACCCGTCGCTCTCGAACGACGGCATGGACGACTCCGGCTCGAGCTCCGGCAGCACGCTGCTCGCCTCCGACGCGAAGAGCGCGAGCGCGCTGGCGGCCGCGCCCGCGTTCAAGCGGACCTCGAGCGGCTACCTCGGCACGAGCGACGGCTGGCAGGACCTGAAAACTGACCACCGCATGGATTGGACCTACGACTCCGCGCCCGACGGCAACGTCGTGCAGACCGCGCAAACGCGCCTCAGCGGGCTGCGCCACAGCCAGGACTTGACGCTCGCGCTCGGCTTCGGCGGCTCGGCGAGCGCCGCGCAATCGGCCGAGCAGGCGTCGCTCGCGGCCGGCTTCCGCAAGCTGTCGGCGGCGTACGCGCGCGGCTGGCGCTCCTACCTCGGCTCGCTGCGCCCAGAGCCCGCCAGCGCGAAGCCGTTCGGCCCGCTCTACGACGTGTCCGTGATGACGCTGGCCGCGCACGAGGACAAGACCTACCGCGGCGGCTACATCGCCTCGCCGACGATGCCGTGGGCGTGGGGCCAGGGGCTCGACAACCCGTCGGGCGCCTACCACCTCGTCTGGTCGCGCGACCTCTACCAGATCGCCACCGCGCTGCTCGCGGCCGGCGACCGTGCGGGAGCGAACCGTGCGCTCAGCTACCTGTTCGACCGCCAGCAGAAGCCCGACGGCTCGTTCCCGCAGAACTCGACCGTCGATGGCGCGCCGCACTGGACCAACACCCAGATGGACGAGGTGTCGTTCCCGATCCTGCTCGCCTGGCAGCTCGGCCGCACCGACACCTCGACCTACACCGATCACATCAAGAAGGCCGCCGACTACATCGTCGCGAACGGCCCGTCGACGCCGCAGGAGCGCTGGGAGAACCAGAGCGGCTGGTCGCCCGCGACGATCGCGGCCGAGGTCGCGGGGCTCGTGGCCGCCGGGCAGATCGCTCGCCAGAACGGCGACACCGCGTCCGCGCACCGCTACGACGCGACGGCAGACGACTGGCAGAAGAACGTCGACGCGTGGACCGCCACGACCACCGGCCCGTTCTCGTCGCAGCCCTACTACCTGCGGCTCACGAAGGACGGCAAACCCGACGCCGGCACCACCTACTCGCTTGGCGACGGCGGCCCGTCCGCGATCGACCAGCGCGAGGTCGTCGACCCGAGCTACCTCGAGCTCGTACGCCTCGGACTGAAGCGCCCAGACGACCCGACGATCCTCAACACGATGTCGGTGGTCGACTCGCAGCTCGGCGTGTCGACGCCGGAGGGCACGTTCTGGCACCGCTACAACTACGACGGCTACGGCGAGACAGCCGACGGCTCGCCCTGGAACGTGAGCGACCCGGACACGTTCGGCACCCACGGCCGCGCTTGGCCGATCTTCGCCGGCGAGCGTGGCGAGTACGAGCTGGCCGCCGGCCACTCCGCGAATCCCGAGCTGGCGGCGATCGCCGGCGCCGCCAACGACGGCTACATGCTGCCCGAGCAGGTGTGGGACCAGAACCCGCCGTCGGGCCAACCGGGCTTCGAGCGCGGCCAGGGCACGTTCTCGGCCACGCCGCTCGCCTGGTCGCACGCGCAGTTCGTGCGGCTGGCCTGGTCGATCCAGGCGGGGCGGCCGGTGGAGCAGCCCGAGATCGTGGCGTGCCGCTACACCGGCGCCTGCGGGAAGTGATCCGCCACTAGCCTCACCGCTCAGTCCTGAAGCGTCTTCACCACGCGGCGGTGCTCGCGCATCGTCTCGTTGCCGTCTGCTCCGGGCTGGCGTCCAAAGCCGCAGTACATGGCCACGCCGAAGTCGTCGAGGTACTTGGACGCCGTCCGGTGCCGCCGCTCGAGCCCCGGGACCCCGTCGATCGGCAGCACGATGCCGAGGAACACGCGGGCGTCGCCGGGCGAGAGCTCGGCCAGAGGGCGGAAGAACGAGTCGTCCTCGCTGCGCAGGTAGCGCGGCCCCGCGAGGTGCAGCCAGTCCACCTTGCGGCCCGAGTGCTCGAGCGCGTGGCCCGCCATGCGCACGATCGTGCCCATGTCGCGCGCCTCGTACATCGGCCACTCGGGGAACGTGCCGTAACAGAAGTGGTAGCCCACGAGCACCTCTTCGGGGATCAGGTGCGTGAGGTGCGCGACGGCGTCGGTGAAGCGCTCCCAGGCGCCGTCCGAGGTCCAGGCGATCACGCCCTCGATGTCGAGCACCTCGTAACAGACGTCCCACTGGATCGCGAGATCCTCGGGCGGGATCTCACTCGTGAGCCGCTTGAGCTCGCGCGCCACCAGGTCTTCGAAGCCGCGCACGGCCACCGGGTAGTCGCCCGCCCAGTCGACCTTGAAGCCGTTCAGCGCGCTGGAGGGGAATGGCAGCCCGATCTGGAAGCGCAGGCCTGCCGGGATCGCGCCCTCATGACGCAGCTCGCGGAAGCGCCGGTAGGAGGCGATCGCATCGTCGATGCGTGGCCAGCTGTCCCAGTGCAGGTCGGTCACGCCGTCGCGGATCTTGAAGACGGGCGTCTCGTAGGCGTGGCGCGGGATGCCCGTCGGCGAGGCGGTCTGCTCGACCGTCTCGACGTCCGGGTTCGGCCGGACGAGCTGCTCGCGCTCGAAGCCGACCCAGGCGGCGCGCGGCCCGGTCTCGCCGTCCGGCAGCGCGAACACGAGGTCGCCGAAGAACTCGGCCCCGGCCCTCAGCGCCGTGTCGGTCGAATCGGCCGGCAGGCTCCCCACCAGCAACAGCTCAGACGAAGCTCGCGACGCCATCGATCACTCCCGTGTCCGGATCACACCTGCATTAGAGCGGTTTTCCGAGCTGCCCGGCCGCCCGCATCCCGCTGCGGAGGGCTCCGTCCATGAGGCCCGCGTACGGGCCCGCCGTGTGCTCGCCGGCGAACACGAGCCGCCCGCGGCGCTCGGTCAGCGCAGCGTCGTCGCCGCCGCCCGGCCTGTGGATCGAGTAGGCGCCGCGCGCCCAGGGGTCGTCCGCCCAGGTGGAGAGCACCACGCCGTCGCGGGCGAGCGCGAGGTCCGGGCGTAGGCGCTGCACCGCCGCGAGCCAGTCGTCAGGCCCGTGCGCGACGCCGAGCCCGTCGAGCGCCGCCTGCGAGCCGGAGAACGCGCTCACGAGCGGCTGCACCTCTTCGCCGACGCGGGCGGTCCAGGTCCAGTAGCGCTCGCGCACGGCCAGCACCGCGCTGGCCGGCGGGCGCTCGAGCAGCGGCACGAAGAGCTTGGCCGCCTGGCCGTAGCCGAGGCGGGCCAGCGCCTCGCGGTGCTCCGGCGGGAGCAGCGGCTCGAAGTCGATCTGCCTCACGAGCGGCGCGGGCACCGCGATCACCGCGGCGTCGGCGCTGAGCTCGTCGTCGGCGGTGCGCACGGTTACGCCCTCGTCGTCCCAGGCCACGACCGTCACCGGACTGCGGAGGTGCAGGCGGTCCCCGAGCGGGGCGGCGAGGGCGCGCGCCAGCGCCTGGTTGCCGCCGGCGATCCCGCACGAGAGCTCGTCGCCGTAGGCGGCCACGCCCGCGAGGTCCCTGGCGTCGACGCTGTCCGCCGCCGTGGCAGCAGAGATCTCCACGCGCGCGCGGATCGCCTCGCGCACCGACGGGGCGAGGTCGAGCTGGTCGAGCAGCTCGGCCGCCGAGCCGGGCGCGAGCTCGGGGTCGTCGAGCGCGCGGGCGACCGCCGCCGCCGCGGCCCGCAGGTCGTCCTGCGTCACGGGCTCGCCATCGCCGTGGATGTCGCGGCGGCCGTACGCCATCCCCTTCTGCTGGAGGCCGACGCCGAGGCGCTCGGCGGTCGCCTCGATCACGTCGTTGCCGGGCAGGATGAACTCGGCGCCCATCTCCACGAGCGAGCCGTCGGGAAGCTCGCGCGTCCACGCCCGGCCGCCGACGCGGTCGCGCGCCTCGAGTACGAGCACGTCCCAGCCCGCCTTCAGCAATGCCTCGGCCGCGGCGAGGCCCGCGAGGCCGGCGCCCACGATCACTGCGCGGCCTGCCATCAGCTTCGGCACCTCGTGATCACGGCCACATCATCCTTAGAGTTGTCGCCGCATGGCCCATGGCACGCACGACTTCGAGGACGATCCGCGCAACGAGCGCATCCTCATCTGGGTGAACGGCGAGCTCGTGCCACGCGCGCGGGCGCTGGTGTCGGTGTTCGACGCGGGCTTCGTGCTCGGCGACGGCGTCTGGGAGGGATTGCGCGTGCGGGCCGGCCATCCCGCGTTCCTCGAGCGGCACCTCGACCGCCTCCTCGAGGGCGCGAAGGCGATCATGCTCGACATCGGCCGCAGCTGCCGCGAGCTCACCGAGGCGATCTACGCGACGCTGCGCGCCAACGAGATGAGCGACGGCGTGCACGTGCGGCTGATGGTCACCCGCGGGATCAAGCGCACGCCCTACCAGGATCCGCGCGTGACGATCGGACCCGCCACGGTCGTGATCATCGCCGAGCACAAGGAGCCGCTGCCGGCGACGGTAACCGACGGCATCACGCTGTTCACCACTCACGTGCGCCGCGCGGCGCCCGACACGCTCGACCCGAAGCTCAACGCCCACTCCAAGCTCAACGACATCACCGCCTGCATCCAGGCCTACACCGCCGGCGCGGACGAGGCGCTGATGCTCGACCCGCACGGGTTCGTGGCGACCTGCAACTCGACGCACTTCTTCATCGTCGCCGGCTCCGATGACGCACCGGAGGTGCTGACCTCCGACGGGCGCTACTGCCTCGCGGGGATCACGCGCGCCAACGTCTTGGAGGTGTGTCACGCAGCCGGCATCCCCGCGCGCGAGACGACCTTCAGCCTCACCGACGTCTACTCCGCCCGCGAGGCGTTCGTCACGGGTACGTTCGCGGGCGTCGTGCCCGTCCGCTCCGTGGACGGCCGCACGATCGGCGACGGCCGCCGCGGGCCCATGGTAGAGCGCCTTCAGGCGCTCTACCGCGAGCTCGTCGACGCCGACGTGGCGGGCCGAGTGGCGCCATGAGCGACGTGGTGCGCCTGGCGATGTGGTCCGGCCCGCGGAACATCTCCACCGCGATGATGCGCGCCTTCGAGAACCGGCCCGACGCGGTGGTCGTCGACGAGCCCCTCTACGCCGCCTACCTCGCCCGCACCGGCATCGAGCACCCGGCGCGCGAGGAGGTGATCGCCTCCCAGCCCGCCGAGCTCGCCAGCGCCATCGCCGGCCTGTCCGCCCCGCTGCCGCCCGGCCGCAGCGTCCACTACGCGAAGCACATGGCGCACCACGTCTCGCGCGACATGGACCTCGGCTGGACCCTCAGCTTCCGCAACGCACTGCTCATCCGCGACCCGGCCGAGGTTGTCGCGTCGTACGTGCGCGCCCGCGAGAGCTGCGAGCCCGACGACATCGGCCTGCCCCAACAGCGCTGGCTGCTCGAGCTGTGGGACGAGCACGGCGTCGAGGTCCCGATCGTCGACTCACGCGAGTTCCTGCTCGCGCCCGAGGCGCACCTGCGCTGGCTCTGCGGCTGGCTCGACATCCCGTTCACCGACCGCATGCTGTCGTGGCCGCCCGGCCCGCGCGAGTCCGACGGCGTCTGGGCGCCGCACTGGTACTCGGCCGTCTGGAAGTCCACGGGCTTCGAGCCCTGGCGCCCGCGCGAGACGAACCTCTCAGACCACGACGCCGCCGTGGCCGAGGCGTGCCGGCCGATCTACGAGGAGCTGTACGAGCGGCGAGTGCGGGTGTGAGCCCTCAGGCGGGCGGCGGCGAATTCGAGTTGAAGATGTCGAGCACGATCTTGGTCGAGCCGTCGTCCTGGGCCTCGTGGACCACGACATACTTCCCGACGTCGGTCATCGCCTGTCCATCCTCGGTCTCGATGCCGAGCGAGTAGCGGCCGTACTCGATCGTCACGTCGCCCTCCTCGCGGGTGTCGATCGTGTCGAGGTCGAGCGAGCTCGCGCCCATGTCGAAGAGCACCTGCATAGCCGCTTCGATCGCGGCCGTCCCCTCGGCGGGCTCCATGTTGGGAGGGAGGAACCGGCCCTCTTCGTCGTAGAGGGAGGCGAGAGCGGCGGCATCCCGGTTGGCGACTCCATCGTGGAACGCCTGCGCAACGGCGGTGACCTGGGCGACGGTCATGGGGACCTCCTTTGACTGCGCGTCGCGCAGTGCTTGTTGCCGGTTCGGCACCAGCCTAAGAAGTGCGCGTGGGGCCAGTCAAGACTGTTGAGGCGCCGTGTCCGTGACCGCCGCCGCGAGCGGGGAACGCGCCCGCCGGATAAGAGATACGTTTCGGGAAATAGACGGCGATTCGGTCGTCTCTGCCCAGGGCGACGGAGGCACTCGCTGTCAGGGATAGGGAGAGGAATCGCGCGTGTCTGAAGAAACCGGCTCACCCTCGTCCGCGGCTGCAGGTCCGAAGCTGTTCGTGCGCCAGTCGTCGGGGCTCGTGCGCAATGTCAGCGTCACGAACGCCCTCTTCTTCAACGTGGCGGCGTTCGTCGGCGTAGGGCTGACTCTCTACCCGATCTTCTACTCGCTCGGCGACGTGCCCGTTTGGAAGCACGCGGGCATCTCGGCGTACGCCTGGGCCGCGATCATCGCCGGCCTTTTCTGCGTCGTGCTGGCGATGATCTTCTCGTCGCTGACGTCGGTGATGCCCCGCTCGGGCGGCGACTACGTGTTCACGAGCCGCATCCTCCACCCGTTCCTCGGCTGGCTCGAGTCGTGGACGCTGATGATCGCGTCGATCCTGATCATCGCGTTCGAGGTCCCGCTCGTGCTGCGCAACCTGCAGATCACGGCGCGCATCATCGGGATCGGCGCCGGCGGGCACTTCTTCAAGAACGCGAACACCTGGTTCACGGATTCCACCGGCACGATCACGGGCACGCCGGGGTTCCTGGCTTCGCTCGTGGTCCTGGTCGTGATCGGGCTTGTGGTGCTGCTTCCAACCCGGCGCTTCCACCGCGTCGTCACCGTGCTCGCCGGCTTCGGCGTGGCGGCCTTCATCGCGATGTTCGTCTTCGGGCTCGCGGCCACGCACCGCTCGAGCTTCGCGCACAACCTGCCCCACTACACGGGCGGCGTCACCGCGAACCACATCGCGGCGACAGGGGCGGGCACCTTCCTCGTTCCGAACCACCACAGCTTCATCAGCGACCTGTTCTCGACGACGGTGTTCCCGTTCTTCCTGTCGATCCTGCTGTTCCAGTACATCGGCTTCCAGTACTCCGCCTACATCGCGGGCGAGGTGCGCGGAAACGTTCGCCGCAGCGTGCTCATCGCGCTGGTCGGCGCGCTCGTGATCGGGGTGGCCGCGAACTCGCTCTACGTGGACGCGATCTCGAACCACTTCGGGTTCGGGACCAACGTGAGCTGGGGCGCGAGCTACTGGGGCTTCAACGAGCACCTGTCGGTGCTGCCGCTGGGACAACCGAACGCGATGCCCCTGCTCGCGGTGATCGCGAACAAGGCCCTGTGGCCGATCTGGGCGCTGATCAGCCTCGCCGGCACGCTGTTCCCGTTCCTACTGTGCCCGGTCTACATCAACTTCATCAGCCGGATGCAGCTCGCGTGGAGCCTCGACCGCCAGGCGCCGAGCTGGTTCGGCGACGTGAACGAGCGTCTGCGCGCGCCGGTGAACGCGATCCTCGCGACGCTGGCGCTCACCGCTCTGTTCCTGTTCTTCCAGAACTACAAGGCGCTGCCGACGTTCCTCGCCACGACGGGACACAAGCTCAACCTCGCCGGCACGGCGTGGTTCTCGATCACGATGGCGCTCCTCACGTGGGTGCTGCCGGGGTTCAACGCGTTGTTCGCCCGCATCAGACGTCCGGCGCTCATTCGCAACGCACCCTTCGCCAGGGCCCTGCCGTGGCTCGGGCTGCTGTGGCTCGTGTTCCCCGTGTGGATCTACGTCTTCGCGGTCTTCAAGCCGATCAAGGACGCGCTCTCGTCGGGGTCGGGACACCTCACCTACTTGGAGACGAACGGCATCATCGACGCGCTGCTCTTCTACGCGATCGGCATCGTGATCTACTTCGTCATGCGCGCGAGAACGCGCTCGGCCGGCGTCGACACGAAGATGCTGTTCGCCGAGATCCCACCCGACTGAGCGGCTGGGCGGAATCGCCACACGGCTCTACATCGCGAGTGACCTCCATGCCGCCGAGACGGCGTGGCGCAAGTTCATCAATGCGATCCGCATGAACCTCTACAAGGCGGACGTGGCGCTGCTCGCGGGCGACCTGACCGGCAAGGCGATAGTGCCGATCGTGCGCTCGAACGGCGGCTACTCGGCGGAGCTCCTGGGCGTGCGCCGCACGGCACGCGACGACGGCGAGCTGGCGCAGCTCGAGCGCGACATCGCGGACGTCGGCTACTACTCGTTCGTGACGACAGCCGAGGAGGCGCAGCGCCTCGTGGGCAATGAGACCGCTCGTGACGAGCTCCTCGAGCGGCTGATGAACGAGCGCGTCGAGGAGTGGATGGCGCTGGCCACCGAACGGCTGGCCGACAGCGAGGTGCCGCTCTACCTGATCCCGGGCAACGACGACTCGTTCGCGATCGACCCGATCCTCAACCGCGACGGCTACACCCCGGTGAACGCGGACGGCCGCGTGATCGACATCCCGGGCGGGCTCCAACTCCTGTCCTACGGCTGGTCGAACGAGACTCCATGGAAGACGCCGCGCGAGGTGACAGAGGACGAGCTCTACCGGCGACTGTCCGAGCTCGCCGACCAGGTGCGAGACCCGCGGCAGGCGGTGTTCATGATCCACGTGCCGCCGTACGACTCGGGGCTCGACACCGCTCCGATACTCGACGAGAACCTGCGGCCGACCGTGTCGGCGGGGGACATCCTGCGCGGACCCGTGGGCTCCACCGCGGTCAGGCGCCTGATCGAGGAGCGGCAGCCGCTGCTCGGCGTGCACGGTCACGTGCACGAGGCGGGCGGCGAGTACCGGCTCGGCGCGACGGTGTGCGTCAATCCCGGGAGCGAGGCAGGCAACGGCATCCTGCGTGGCTTTCTGGTGGATGTCGCGGACGGCGAGGTTGAGCTCGTCCAGCGCATCGAGGGCTGATGGCCGATCCTGGTATCGAGACGAGCGGCAGCCCCCTGGCGGACATCGTCGCCGAGGCCGACCGGGTGCTCGACGCGGCGGAGGCGCAGGGCGTGATGCTGCGCCTGATCGGCGGGCTCGCCGTCCATGCGCAGGCTCAGCCGATGCCCGCGGCACTCGCGCGGACCTACGGCGACATCGACGCCGCGACCGTCAAGGGGCAGAACCGCCCGGTCAGCGATCTCCTGACCGGGCTCGGCTACGAACCCGCGCAGCAGTTCAACGCCCTCAACGGTGCCACGCGCATGCTCTTCCACGACCGCGCGAACGACCGCAAGCTCGATGTGTTCATTGACGGCTTCGAGCTCAACCACTCCATCCCGATCACCGCGCGGATCGACGCCGAACAGCGCACGATCCCGCTGGCCGAGCTTCTCCTGACCAAGCTCCAGGTGGTCGAGTTCACGGACAAGGACATGCGCGACACCGTCGCGCTGCTGGTCCGGCATGAGGTCGGCGCGGGCGATGGCGGAACCATCAACGGCGATGTGATCGCCGGGCTGACCGCCGAGGACTGGGGCCTCTGGCGCACCACGGAGCTGAATCTCGAGCGGCTGCGGGAGAGCGTCGGCACGCTGGGTCTCGACGATGCCGACCGGCGACTCGTCCTGCAGCGCATCGACTCGCTCTGGGAGCGCATCGAGCAGGAGCCCAAGTCGAGGGGTTGGCGAATCCGCGCTCGCATCGGCGATCGCAAGCGCTGGTACCAGGTGCCCGACGAGGTCTGACTCGCCGCCGTGACCACGGGCGTCTGCTACGACGAGCGCTGCCTGCGCCACGACAACGGATCGATGATCGTGAACGACCGGGTGGCCGGGTGGCTCGACGTGGCGCACGCGGAGGGCGCCGAGCGGCTGTCGCGCGCATGGCAGGTGATGCAGCGGGCCGGCGTGCTCGAGCGCGTCGAGCGCGTACCCGCTCGCGAGGCGACGGATGACGAGCTGCTGCTCGTGCACACTCCCGAGCACCTCGAGAGGCTCCGGTCCTCAGTTCGAGGCGACGCCGTCGTGACGGTCGGGCCGGAGGCTCGTGCGGGACCCGGATCGTGGGCGGCCGCCTCCGTTGCCACGGGAGGCCTGCTCGAGTGCGTCGACCGGGTTGTGGCCGGGGAGCTCGCGAACGCCTACACGCTGTGCCGTCCGCCCGGGCATCACGCCTCGGCCGACCAGGCGATGGGCTTCTGCCTCTTCAACTCGCTGGCCATTGCGGCGCGCCACCTCGGGCGGCGGCACGGCATCGAGCGCGTGGCGATTGTCGACTGGGACGTGCACCACGGCAACGGCACGCAGGATGTCTTCTACGACGACGGCTCGGTGCTGTTCGTGTCGCTGCACCAGGACGCGCTCTATCCAGAGGACACCGGCACGCTCGGCGAGCGCGGCACCGGCGCGGGCGAGGGCGCCACGGTGAACGTGCCGCTGCCGGCCGGCATGAGCGACGACGGCTACCGGCTGGCCTTCGCACAGGTCGTCGAGCCGGTGCTGCGGCGCTTCGGGCCGGAGTTCCTGCTCCTGTCGGCGGGACAGGACGCCGCGGCGTCCGACCCACTGGGTCGGATGAGCGTCACCACGGAGGGCTTCCGGGCACTCGCGGCGAGCGCGCGTGACCTCGCCGAGGAGCTCTGCGGCGGCCGGCTCGTCGCCTTCCAGGAGGGCGGCTATAGCGTTGACCACATGCCCCTCTGCACTCTCGCGATCCTCGAGGCGCTCGCCGAGCTGCCGCCCAGTTGGCAAAGCGACCCGATGGAGCTGGACGTCCCAACGTCCGTCGGCGAAAGCGCGCGGCACGCGGTCGAGGCCGCCGCCCGCGCGGCGGGTGTCGCATGAGCGAGGTTGCGGTCGCGTGCTGCCAGCTCGGTCCGCGGATCGGCGAGCTGCAACACAACCGCGCGCAGGCCGGCGCGGCCATCGTGGCGGCGGCGCGGGATGGCGCGCAAATCGTCGTCCTGCCCGAGCTTTGCAGCAGCGGCTACGTCTTCGCCGATGCGGACGAGGCGCGACGCCTGGCCGAGCCGGCAGACGGGCCGACGGTGTCGGGCTGGGCGGAGCTCGCTCGCTCGCTCGACGTCGTGGTGGTCGGAGGGTTCTGCGAGCTCGACCCAGGCGGCGGGGTGCGCAACAGCGCGGTGCTCGTGGACCACGACGGCGCGCGTGCGCTCTACCGCAAGGCGCACCTGTGGGACCGCGAGGGACTTGTCTTCACGCCGGGCTCCGAGCCGCCTCCAGTGGTGGACACCGCTGTCGGCAGAATCGGCGTGATGGTCTGCTACGACCTCGAGTTCCCCGAGTGGGTCCGGCTCGCGTCGCTTCACGGAGCCGACCTGATCTGCGCGCCCGTGAACTGGCCGGCCGCTCCGCATCCCCCAGGGGAGCGGCCGGGAGAGGTGGTACGAGTTCAGGCGGCCGCCTCCACCAACCGCGTGTTCATAGCCGCCTGCGACCGCGTCGGTGTCGAGCGCGGAGTGGACTGGATCGGCGGCTCCTTGATCGTCGACGTCGACGGCTTCCCGGTCGCCGGCCCGGCCGCTCCGGGAGAGGCGGTGACGCTGCTCGCACGCTGCCGCCTCGCTCGCGCGCGCGACAAGCGCCTGAACGAGCACAACGACCTCTTCACCGATCGCCGCCCCGACCTATACGGTGGCCTCGTCGACGCATGATCACTCCCCGCCTGATCGACTTTCTCGGGGCGCCGCCCGTATCGCACGATCCGGGCGTGTCCGATCGCGAGGCCGACGTGGAAGGCACGCGCTGGGCCCTCGTCGAGTACTCGCCGGGCTCCGGACGCCTCGACTGGTGCGACACACCCCACGCCGGCTACGTGGTCAGCGGCGCGATCACCTACAGCTTCGAGGACGACCGCGACCCGCTCGTGATCGCGGCAGGCGAGGCGTTCGCACTTCCCACGGCGCCGCGACACCGAGGAACCAACCACGGCGAGGAACCGGCACGGCTGTTCATCATCGACGCCCTGCCCGGCGGCTGAGGCGCCCGGGCGCGCCCTTCAAGGCCGCTCCCGCGTTGTCAAAGCGGCCTCCTGGACCGCTCCCGTCGTGAACCAGCTACTCACCGGGCGCAGGCGCGGCGGCCAGCGCGAACGGGCTGCCCTCGGAGTCCCGGCACACGGCCCAGCGATCGCCGGGGTGAATGATCGAGCCGCCGAGCTCGCGGACGCGCTCGAGTGTCGTGGCGAGGTCGACGACGGTGAAGTAGGGCAGGGAGGCCGTATCGCCGGGGCCCGGTCCACGCTCGTGGACTCCGAGGCGCAGACCGTCGATGTCGGTCTGCCACCCCGATCCCTCCGCGGCCGGCCGGGTCGCGAAGGTGACCCCGAGGACTCCATGCCAGAAGCGGCGGGCGCGATCGGAATCGTCGGCCGGAAACTCGATCAGTGGCGAGGGCATGGACGGAGTATGGCCCGCCCTCGCGCTCGCTGCCCTCCGCGCGACAAGATGTCGAGATACGCCGGCCGGCTCCGCTCCATAGGTGAAGGGCCGCGACAGGCGCGGCCCGTGACACCAGGAGACCAACATGCCTAAGTACCTGCTGCTGAAGCATTACCGCGGCGGCCCCGAGCCATACCGCCCCTACCCGCCGATGGACGAGTGGGCGCCCGAGGACGTGGAGGCGCACATGGCCTTCCTCAGGAACGTCCGCGACGTCCTCCAGGAGAGCGGCGAGTACGTCGACGGGCAGGCGCTGACGCCGGAGCGCTCGTGGGTGCGCTGGGGCGGACCGGATGCCGCACCCGTCACCACGGAAGGCCCACACCCGGAGACCAGCGACCTCGTGGCCGGCTGGTACATGATCGACGTCGACTCGTATGAGCGCGCGGTCGAGGTCGCTGCGCACGTGTCCTCCGAGCCCGGTCCCGGCGGGGAGCCGCTGTACGAGTGGATCGACGTCCGCGAGGTCATGAGCCACGCGCCGTCGGGCGACTGAGGCGACGTGATCCGAGAGCCCGTGACACGACTGGACGAGGGCGCTCTGCGCGCCCTCGTCCCGCGGGTGCTCGCGGGCCTCGTCCGGCGGGGCGAGGACTTCGACGCCGCCGAGGACGCGCTCCAGGAGGCGCTGCTCGAGGCGCTGCGCGCATGGCCCGAGCACCCGCCAGGCGACCCGCGCGCGTGGCTGACCACGGTCGCGACCCAGCGGCTGATCGACGCCCGCCGGAGCGAGGACGCCCGTCAGCGCCGCGAGGAGGCTACGTACGCGGAGCCGCGGCCCGCCGGTGCCGAACCGGGCGACGACACCCTGTTCCTGCTCTTCTGCTGCTGCCACCCCGACCTCACGCCCGCCTCCCAGGTGGCGCTGACCCTGCGCGCCGTCGGCGGCCTCACCACCCGCGAGATCGCCGACGCCTTCTACGTCCCCGAGGCGACGATGGCGCAGCGGATCAGCCGCGCCAAGCGCATCCTGCGGGGGCGCCGGCTGGGCCGCCCCGGCGACCTCGCCGTCGTATTGCGCGTGCTCTACCTGATCTACACGACCGGCCACACCGACCGGGTCGACCTCGCCCGGGAGGCGATCCGCCTCACCCGCCAGCTCACCCTCGCGACGGAGGAGCCCGAGGCGCGCGGGCTGCTCGCACTGATGCTCCTCAACCACGCCCGGCTGCCGGCCCGGGTCGACGCCGAGGGCCGGATCGTCCCGTTGGACCGGCAGGACCGCAACCTCTGGGACACGCGCGAGATCGTCGAGGGCGTGCGAGTCCTGCAGTCTGCGCTCGCGATGCAGAGCAAGGAACGAGCTCCGGGCCGCTACCAGATCGAGGCCGCCATCGCCGCCCTCCACGACGACGCGGCGAGCGCCGAGGAGACCGACTGGCCCCAGATCCTCGCCTGGTACGACGACCTCGTCGCCCTGTCCGCGGATTCCGTGCACCAGGACCCCGCCGCGGTGCTCGGCCGCGCGGTCGCGGTCGGGCATGTCCTCGGCGCCGCCGCCGGACTACGCGAGACAGACCGGCTGCGCGAGGTGATCGGCGAGCGGCATCGCTGGCACGCCGTGCGCGGGCACCTGCACGAGCTCGACGGCGACCTGCCCGCCGCCGCCTCGGCGTACTCCGAGGCCGCCGGCCGCGCCACGAACGTCGCCGAGCGCGACCACCTGGTCCGCCAGGCCGCCCGCGCGCGAGCCGCCGACCTGGGGTCGAGCACGTGATTTCCCGGCGGCTCGGCTCGTAGCTGGTGATTCGCAAAGAGCCGCCTTCCATGCCAAGCACAAGCGCAGACGCGCCGGGCGAGGGCTTGCGCTTTGCATGCAAAGCGCAACCCTGACCGGAGATACTGCGCGAGCCATGTCGCAGGAGAAGGTGGCGCAGGCGGTGGTGCGTAGGCCGCTCCGGGTGCGGGAGCGGTCCAGCCGCTCGTTCGACCAGCGCCTCGCTCTCCGTGTCCCCCGGCTCACCGATCGATACAGCCGCCTGATCGCCAAGCTGCCGCCGACCACGCGGATCCGACAGGCGGCAATCGGGCGAGCGGCGCAGCAGGCAGTGGAGGCCTGGAATCGCCGGGATCTTGACGCCCTGCTGGTCGGCTACCACCCTGACTGCGAGCACCATCCGCCGCGGGAGTTCGTCGAGGCGGGGCTCTGGGAGCCGACCTATTGCGGCCGGGAGGGGATCGCCAAGCTCATGGCAAGCTGGGCGGAAGCGGGCACCGATGCCCGCTTGGAGCCGAGTGAGTTGATCGACCTGGGGCCACGGGTCGTGCTGCTCTACGTGTTGACCATGCGCACCTCGAGACTCGGCGATGCCCCATTGACTCGACCATACGCGAGCGTCCTGACGCTGGAGAACGGCAAGATCTTGCGCATCGACGAATACGCTGACCATGCGGAGGCCCTCGAAGCCGTGGGGCTGGGGCTGCGGGACTAGCCCCCAGTCTCGCTTCGCACGAGGAGCAGGGCTTCCCAGCGCTCAAAGCCGGCTGCGAAGTCCGCTTGTAGCTCGGCGTCTGACTCCACAAGCTCGGCGGCGAGCGAGCCGAGCCGGCAGCCGCCCTCGAAATTCTGCGCGCGTTGCCGCTCGACGATCCGCTGCGCCCACGGCGCAGCGCCGAGATACTGTCCAGATTCCCGAAGGCCGGGTCGTTCAGGCGAGAACTCGACACCGGGAGGTGCCGGATGAAAGCAATCGTGGTAACGGACGAGGCTGCGGGAACGGCCGGGATGAGGCTAGTGGAGCGGCCCGAGCCGCCGGCAGCGATAAACGACGTCATCGTTCAGATTCATGCCTCGGGATTCGTCCCGACCGAGATGGCGTGGCCCTCGACCTGGACCGATCGCCGCGACCGTGACCGAACACCGTCGGTCCCTGGGCACGAGCTGGCCGGGGTGGTCAGCGCCCTCGGCTACGGCACGACGGGGGTGTCGGTGGGACAGCGGGTGCTCGGCCTCGCGGACTGGCATCGTGACGGCACCCTCGCGGAGTATGTCGCGATCGAGGCACGCAACCTCGCGCCGCTGCCCGGCGACGTCGACTTCACCGTGGGCGCGAGCCTGCCAATCTCGGGCCTGACCGCGTGGCAGGGACTGTTCGACCA
>DASXNY010000056.1:0-93333 GCA_036494715.1 Thermoleophilaceae bacterium | reverse complement strand
CACGTGCAGGACCTGGCGCGCATCCTGCTGCAGATGGGCGCGCGCGTGGAGGGCATCGGCTCGAACGTGATGATCGTCCACGGCCGCGACCGCCTCGGCGGCGCCGACTACACGATCGGGCCGGACTACATCGAGGTCGCGAGCTTCGCCGCGCTGGCCGCCGTGACCGGCGGCGAGTTGCGCATCAAAGACGTCGTGAGCGAGGACCTGCGCATGACCTCGATGGTGTTCGGGCGGCTCGGCTGCCAGCTCGAGTACGAGGACGGCGACCTCGTCGTGCCGCCCGGCCAGACGCTGCGCATCCGCGACGACGTCGGCGACGCCACCGCGAAGATCGAGGACGGTCCGTGGCCGGCGTTCCCCGCCGACCTCACGAGCATCGCGCTCGCCACGCAGTCGGACGGCATGGTGATGATTCACGAGAAGATGTTCGAGAACCGCCTGTTCTTCGTGGACAAGCTGATCAACATGGGGGCTCGGGTGATCCTGTGCGACCCGCACCGCGCGGTCGTAGCTGGCCCGAGGCGTCTTCACGGCGAGCGCATGGAAAGTCCCGACATCCGCGCCGGCATGGCGCTGCTCATCGCCGCGCTCTGTGCGGAGGGGACGTCCGAGATCGGCAACATCCGCCAGATCGACCGCGGCTATGAGCGGATCGACGAGCGCCTGCGGGCGCTGGGCGCGCGCATCCAGCGCGTGGCCACGGAGCGCGTGCCCGCGTAGATGGCCTCGGCCATCTGAAAAGCTGCGCTGCCTGAACACCGGAGCCCGCACATGATCCATCCGATTCCGCCCGGCACGCGCGACGTGCTGCCGGACGAGATGCGCGAGCTGCGCGCGCTCACCGAGACGATGCGGGCGCGCTTCGAGGACGCCGGCTACGGCGAGATCTCGACGCCCACCATGGAGTACGAGGAGGTGCTGCGCCGCGGCGACGAGCGCGCCGCGGGCGCCGGCTACCGCCTGTTCGACGAGCACGGCCAGGTCCTGGTGCTGCGGCCGGACATGACGATCCCGATCGCGCGCGTGGTGGCCACCCGCTACGACCACGAAGAGCCGCCCTACCGGCTCTGCTATTTCGGCAACGCCTACCGCGAGGTCGACCGCCGCAGCGGCCAGGCCCGCGAGTTCCTGCAGACGGGCATCGAGCTGATCGGCATGCCCGAGCCGCAGGGCGACGCCGAGGTGGCGGCGCTCGCGATCGAGGCGCTCTCGGACGCCGGGCTCAAGCGGCACAAGCTGGGCCTCGGCGACGGCTCGCTCTACCGCACCCTGCTCGCGGAGCTCGAGGTGCCCGAGGAGGAACGGCGGCCGCTGCTCGAGGCGCTCTCGCGGCGCGACCTCGTGGACGTGGAGATCGGAGTGGACCGCCTCGGGCTCGCGAGCTCGGCCAGCGACCTGCTGACCAGGCTGCCCACCCTGCGCGGCGGTCCCGAGGTGCTCGAGCTTGGCAAGCACGAGCCGGTGTCGCCCGCCGTCGAGAACCTGCGCGCCTGCCACGAGCTCCTGGCCGAGCGCGGCGTGGCCGACCGCGTGATCTTCGACCTCGGCCTGGTACGCGAGCTCGGCTACTACACGGGCGCGGTGTTCGAGATGTACGACCCGGCGGTGGGCTTCGCGCTCGGCGGCGGCGGCCGCTACGACGACCTGCTCGGCAGCTTCGGGCGCGACCTGCCCGCCTGCGGCATCGCGCTCGACGTCCACCGTGTGCACCTCGCGCTGACCGCCGAGGAGCGGGAGGGCAGGTCGTGAACGCGGCCTTGGGCGGGCTCAAGATCGCCGTGCCGCGCGGCGCGCTCTTCGGCGAGACGCTCGACCTGCTCGACGGGCTCGGCATCGACACCGCGGAGGTGCGCGCGAACGACCGCAAGCTGGTGTTCCCCGAGGCCGGGCTCGTGACCATGCGCCCGTCCGACGTGCCCACCTACGTCGACCACGGCGCCGCCGACATCGGCATCACCGGCAAGGACGTGCTGCTCGAGCAGACGGGCCGCGAGGTGTACGAGCTGCTCGACCTCGGCTACGGCTTCTGCCGCATGATCGTGGCCGAGCGTGACGGCACGGACGCGATGGCCGAATCGCTCCGGCGGCTGGGCGCGGTGCGGCTTGCAACCAAGTACCCGCGCATCGCCACGCGCCACTTCGCCGACACCGGCCGCCAGGCCGAGATCGTGGAGGTGAAGGGCTCGGTGGAGATCGCGCCGCTCACCGGCCTCGTGGACGGCATCGTCGACCTCACGGCCACAGGCACGACGCTCCGGGAGAACCACCTCGTGGAGCGCGAGGAGATCTGCGAGTGCACGGCGCGGCTGATCGCGAACCCGGTGGCCCACAAGCTGAAGGCCGTCGAGATCGACGAGCTGATCGAGCGCATCAGGAGCGCGATCCGGTGAGCCGCTTCGGCCCGGACACCACGGCCGCCGAGCTGCGCGCCCTGATCCCGCCGCCAGCTCGCGTCGAGGACGACGTGCGCGCGATCCTCGCCGCCGTGCACGAGCGCGGCGATGACGCGGTGCGCGAGCTCGGGGAGCGCTTCGACGGCGTCGCGCCGGCCGAGCTGCGCGTGCCGCTCGCGCAGCTCGAGGCGGCGCCCGGAGCGCTCGCGCCGGAGGTGCTCGAGGCGCTCGGCATCGCGATCGCCAACGTGGGCGCGGTGGCCGAGGCGCAGCTGCGCGAGCCGCTGGCGGTGGACCTTCCGCAGGGCCAGCGCGTGGAGATAGCCGAGCTGCCGGTGCGGCGCGCGGCGGCCTATGTGCCCGGTGGGCGCGCCGCGTATCCATCCACGGTGGTGATGTGCGCCGCGACGGCGCGCGCGGCCGGGGTGGAGGAGCTGGCCGTCTCGGCCCCGCCCGGGCCCGACGGCGCGGTGCACCCGGTGATCCTGGCCGCCTGCTCGCTATGCGGCGTCAGCGAGGTCTACGCGATGGGTGGCGCCCAGGCGGTGGCGGCGCTGGCGTACGGCACGGAGTCTGTGCCCGCCGTGGATGTGATCGTCGGCCCCGGCAACAGCTACGTGCAGGAGGCCAAGCGCCAGCTCGTCGGGGTCGTGGGGATCGACAGCGTGGCGGGGCCCAGCGAGCTCGTGATGGTGGCGAGCGCCGGCGCGGACCCGGAGCTGGCCGCGGCCGACCTGCTCGCCCAGGCGGAGCACGGGCCGGACAGCCTGGTGGCGGCGATCTCGCCGGACACGGCGCTCCTCGACGCGATCGAGGGCGCGCTGGGCGGCGTGGCGGCCGCGCTCGTCGAGGCGCGCGACGTCCCGGCGGCCGTCGCGCTGGCCGACGAGCTCGCGCCCGAGCATCTCCAGCTAATGGGCGCCGAGGCCGAGGCGCTCGCGGAGACCGTGCGCTTCGCCGGCTGCCTGTTCGTCGGGCGCGACGCCGCCACGGCGTTCGGCGACTACGTGGCGGGCTCGAACCACGTGTTGCCCACCGGCGGCGCCGCCCGCTTCGCCGGCGCGCTCGGCGTGAGCACCTTCCGGCGCCGCATGTCGCGGGTATTCTTGCCGCCCGGCGCGGCCGCGCGCCTCGCGCCCGCGGGCGCCGCGCTGGCGCGGGCCGAGGGCTTCCCGAAACACGCAGAGTCCATGGAACGACGCGCGTGAGCCGCACCGCCGACATCTCCCGCAAGACCAACGAGACGGACATCCGCCTCACGCTGGCGCTCGACGGCAGCGGCGCCGGCACCCGCACCACGGGGGTCGGCTTCTTCGACCACCTGCTCGACGCCGTTGCGCGGCATGGTGGCCTCGACCTCGACGTGAACGTCCAAGGAGATCTCGAGACCGGTCCGCACCACACCGTGGAGGACACCGGTATCGCACTCGGCCAGGCGATCGACCAGGCGCTCGGGGACCGCAGCGGCATCACGCGCTTCGGCAACGCCGTGCTGCCGATGGACGAGGCGCGCGCCAGCGCCGCGATCGACATCTCGGGCCGCCCGTTCACGCTGTTCGAGGCCGAGCTGCCGCCGGTGGCTATCGCGGACTTCGACTCGGACCTCGCCGAGGAGTTCTTCCGGGCCGTGGCCAACAACGCCAAGCTCACGCTGCACGTGCGCGTCGAGGCCGGCACCAACGCCCACCACATGGTGGAGGCGGCGTTCAAGGCATTCGCCCGCGCGCTGCGCCAGGCCGTGTCGATCGACCCGAACGCGACCGGCATCCCGTCGACCAAGGGGCTCCTGTGATCGCGATCCTCGACTACGGGATGGGCAACCTGCGCTCGGTGGAGAAGGCCTTCGAGCACGTGGGCGCGCCGGCCGCGATCACGCGCGACCACGGCCAGATCCGCGAGGCGGAGGGCGTCGTGTTGCCCGGCGTCGGCGCGTTCCCGAAGGCGATGGAGCGCGTGCGCGAACTGAGGCTCGACGAGCTGATGGCGGAGCGCGTCGAGGCGGGCGTGCCGACGCTCGGCATCTGCCTCGGCATGCAGCTCCTGTTCGAGAGCACGACGGAGCTCGGCGGGGCCACCGGCCTCGGCCTGCTCGCCGGCGCGGTCGGCCCGCTCGACGCGCCCGGGCTCAAGATCCCCCAGATCGGCTGGAACGCGATCTCGTGGAAGCGCGCGTCGCGGCTCTGCACCGGGCTGCCCGACCCGGCCGCCTTCTACCACGTGCACTCGTTCGCGCCGCGCCCGGCGGACCGGGGCGACGTGCTGGCGAGCGCCGAGTACGGCAGCGAGTTCGTCACCGCCGTTGCGCGCGAGCCCGTCTACGGCGTGCAGTTCCACCCCGAGAAGTCCGGCCCGCACGGGCTGCGGCTGCTCGGCAACTTCGCCGCCATCTGCGGCGTGAGCGGCGTCCGCCGCGCGGCATGATCCTCCTGCCCGCGATCGACATCCGGGGCGGCAAGGCGGTTCGCCTCCAGAAGGGCGATTTCGACAAGGAGACCGTCTACGTCGACGATCCGCTCGAGGCGGCGCGCTCGTTCGTCGAGGCGGGCGCCGGCTTCCTGCACGTGGTCGACCTCGACGGCGCACGCGAGGGGCGGCCAGTGAACCTCGAGCACCTGCGCCGGATCACCAGGGAGCTGGGCGTGGCGGCGCAGTACGGCGGCGGCCTGCGCGACCTCGGCGCGGTGCGCTCCGCCCTCGCCGCGGGTGCCGAGCGCGTAGTGGTGGGGACGGCGGCGTACTCGGACATGGACCTGGTGGACCAGCTGATCGAGACCTGGGACACGCGCGTGGTGATCGCGGTGGACGTGCGCGGCGGCCACGTCTCCGTGGCGGGCTGGACCAGGTCCACCCAGACCCTTCCGGAGCACATCATCACGCGGCTCCAGCAGCGCGGCGTGAAGCAGTTCATGTACACGAACGTGGACCGCGACGGGACGCTCGAGGGCCCCGACCTCGACGAGGTCAGGCACATCTCCAGCACCGTCCGCGGCCGCTTCCTCTACTCGGGAGGAATCTCGTCGCTGGACGACCTGCGGGCGCTGCGCGACCTGCGGCTCGTGAACCTCGCCGGAGTCGTGTCGGGCAAGGCGCTCTACGAGGGCAAGTTCTCGGTGAGCGAGGCTCAGGCCGTCCTGCGTGACGAATAACGCGTAACGGATTCGACGCCGCCCGGGACAGGGGTGGCGACTGGCCCACCACAGATGGAGACGCGAATGACCGCCACCACCGCGCACGGCTACAGCCTCGATTCCGCCTGGCACGCAGAGCGCGCTCGCCTCAACTCGATCACCGCCCTGTACGACCCGCAGACGCTGCGGAGCTGCGAGCGCCTCGGCCTCGCGGAGGGCTGGCGCTGTCTCGACATCGGCGCGGGCACCGGCAGCCTGGCGGAGCTCCTCGCCGAGCGTGTAGGCCCGGCAGGCCTGATCGTCGCCCTCGACATCGACGTACGCTTTCTGGCCCCGCTCGCCAACCCGGTCCTCCAGATCCAGCAGGCGGACGTGCGCAGCGAGCCGCTCCCCGGCGGCTTCGACCTCGTCCACGCGCGGCTGGTGCTCGAGCACCTGCCGGAGCGCGAGAGCGTTCTGGCGGCAATGGCGGGCGCGGCGCAGCCGGGCGGCTGGGTGCTGGTGGAGGACTTCGACTGGTCCAGCGCCGCGATGGTCGATCCGCCCAGCGAGGTCCATGCAAAGGTGGTGGGTGCGCTCGCGGATTTCTTGTCGTCACACGGCTATGACGCCGAGCTCGGCCGCAAGCTGCCGCGCATGCTGCAGCAAGCCGGCCTGACGGACGTCGGGGCCGACAGCGTCTCTATCCAGGTGCAGGCGGACCACGAGCACGGCGTACCGCAGTGGGAGCTGCTCGCCGCCCAGCTCGCGCCGGGGATGATCGCCGCCGGCCTTCTCGACGAGGACGACGTGGAGGCCTTCCACGCTCTCTGGCACGACGGCGAAACGGTGAGCTTCGCGCCGCTGATGGTGAGCGCCTGGGGACGGAGGTCCTAACCTCCCGCGCGTGCTGCTCAAACGAGTCATCCCCTGCCTCGACGTGGACAAGGGCCGCGTCGTCAAGGGCACCAACTTCGTGAACATCCGCGACGCCGGCGATCCGGTGGAGCTCGCGATCCGCTACCAGGACGAGGGGGCGGACGAGATCGTCTTCCTCGACATCACCGCCTCGCACGAGAAGCGCGAGACGATCGTGGAGCTGGCGCGGCGCACGGCCGATGACGTCTTCATCCCGTTCACGATCGGCGGCGGCGTGCGCTCGGTGGAGGACGCGCAGGCGGTGCTCGACGCCGGCTCGGACAAGGTGTCGGTGAACTCGGCGGCGGTGGCGCGGCCGGAGCTGATCGGTGAGCTCGCGGAGGTGTTCGGCGCCCAGTGCGTGGTGCTGGCGGTGGACGCGCGCGGCCGCGTGGACGGGCACGGCTGGGAGGTGTACGTGAACGGCGGGCGCATGCCGACGGGGCTCGATGCGGTGGACTGGATCCGCCGCGGAGTGGAGCTCGGGGCGGGGGAGATCCTGCTCACGAGCATGGATCGCGACGGGACCGAGGACGGCTACGAGCTCGCGCTGACGCGGGCGGCGGCTGATGCGGTGGACGTGCCGGTGATCGCGAGCGGCGGCGCCGGCAAGTTAGACGACCTCGTCGACGCCGTCGAGCAGGGCGGGGCGGACGCCGTGCTGTGCGCCTCGATCTTCCACTACGGCCAGTACACGGTGCGGGAGGCGAAGGAGCGGATGCGCTCCGCCGGTATCCCGGTACGGCTCTAGACGCCCGCCGCCACCGCGCCCGTGGAGCCGCCGGATGAGGCTGCCGCCTCACGGCTCCAGAGCGCCATCGCGATGAAGCCGAGAAACGACTGGAGCGCGACGGGGAGGTCGTCGGGGAGGTCGCAGATCGTATTGCGGCGCTTGCGCGTGATCGTCCCGAGCGTCGCCTGGCCGTCGCGCAGCTCCAACTTGGAACGGAACGCCGACGGCTTGATGAGCTCGTACGAGCGCTCACCCACGGAGACGTTCCACCTGCGTCCGGAGCGGTCCTTGCGCTCGGCGCTCGCCACCTCGCGTTCGCCCGCAGCGAGCGCGAAGCGCTTGCGCCCGTCCTTGCGGAATCCGTACTCGTCGCCGTCTACTACGCCGGTTGCGCCCTCGTGCCCGAAGCGCCCCGCCCACTGGCTCACGGAGCCCTGGGCGTCGGTGACCGCGTAGCGCGGCTTGAAGACCTTGATGCGGCGGATCTGAATCATGCTCGCCCGAGCCACCTTAAAGTGCCGGGCGTGATGGAGACTGCCGACCTCGCCGACCGCGTCCGAGAGATCCCCGGGATGGACGTGCTGCTGCCCGCGCTCGAGGGCCTGCCGCCCGCGTTTCTCGTGGGCGGCGCGGTGCGCGACCTCCTGCTCGGGCGTCAGACCGTTGACCTCGACGTGGCCGTGGAGGGCGACGCCCGCGCGGCCGCGCGCGAGCTCGCGGAGCGGCTGTCGGGTGAGGTCAAGGAGCACGAGCGCTTCGGCACCGCGACCGTGCGGGCGGGGGCGCTGTCGGTCGACCTCGCCACCACACGCCGCGAGACATACGCCGAGCCGGGAGCGCTCCCCAGCGTGCAGCCCGCCGGGCTGGCGGAGGACCTCGGCCGCCGCGACTTCACGATCAACGCGATGGCGCTCGACCTGAACGGAGAGGCGATCGGCCGGCTCGAGGACCCGCACGGCGGCGGGGGTGACCTCGATGCCGGCGTGATCCGCGTGCTGCACGGCGCCAGCTTCATCGACGACCCCACGCGACTGCTGCGCGCGCTGCGCTACGAGGCGCGCTTCGGTTTCCGGATGGACCAACAGACCGAGCGCCTCGCCCGCGAGGCCGCCGCGGGCGCCGGCTTCTCGACCGTCTCGGGTGCGCGCGTGGCCGACGAGCTGCTCGACCTGCTGCGCGAGGACGAGGCGGCCGCCGCCGTGCGCCGCCTGCACGAGCTCGGGCTCGACCGGGCGCTCCACCCGTCGCTCGCGGCCGACCCCGACCTCGTGGCGAGCACGCTGCTCGCCTCCGCCGAGACCGGCGCCGACCCCGGCCTGGCGGGTCTCGCCGCGCTCGTGAGCAGCGCGCCCCAGTGGCTCCACCTCTGGGTGGAGGATCTCGGCCTCACGCGCCAGCAGGCCGACGCCGTGATGCGCGCCGCCGAGAAGGGCCCGCAGCTCGCGTCGACGCTGCGCAACGAGCTCGCGCCCTCGGCGGTTCATGCGCTGCTGAGCTGCGAGCCGCCCGAGGCGCTGGCGGTGGCGCTCGCGCGCGGCGCGCCCGGCGAACCCGTACTCGGCTACGTAGCCGAGCTGAAGGGAGTGCGGCTCGAGATCACGGGCCACGACCTGGTGGCGGCCGGCGTGCCGGAGTCGCCCGAGCTCGGCCGCGCGCTCGCGGAGACGCTGCGCCGTAAGCTCGACGGCAAGGTGTCGGGACGCGACGACGAGCTGGAGCTCGCGCTTGCACTCGCGCGAGGGGAGCAGCGGTGATCCAGCTCACGCTCCCGGGCGCGCAGGTGGCGTTCACGGACCGCCGCGGCGGCGTCAGCGCGGGCCCCTACGAGTCGCTCAACCTCGGCATCCTCACCGACGACGACAACGACAACGTCGCCGAGAACCGCCGCCGCCTGGCAGAGAAGATCGCCAGCGATCCCGAGCGCGTGGCGATGGGCTGGCAGGTGCACGCCGACGAGATCCTCGAGTGGGACGGCCCGCCGCAGAACGGGGGCTTCGCGCACGTTGGCGCCGACCTGCCAAAGGTGGACGGCCACACCACCACCGCGAAAAACGTCCCGCTGCTCGTGCTCGTCGCCGACTGCCTGCCCGTCGCGCTCGTGTCGGAGGGTCGCGCCGCGATGCTCCACTGCGGCTGGCGGGGGCTCGCCGCCGGCATCGTCGAGCGCGGCCTCGACCTCTTCGACGAGCCGCCGCGGGCGGTGCTCGGGCCCTCGATCGGCCCGTGCTGCTACGAGGTGGGCGAGGAGGTGCTGGCCGAGTTCGCCGACCTCGGCGGCGTGGCGAACGGACGCATGCTGTCGCTCAACATGGTTGCCCAGCAGAAGCTGATGGCCCGCGGCGTGACGCAGATCGACTCGTTCCCCCTCTGCACGAGCTGCCGGCCGGAGCTGTTCTTCTCCCACCGCCGCGACAACGGGGTCACCGGCCGCCAGGCGGGCCTAGTCTGGCTCACATGACGCGCCAGTTCACGGGGCTCCGCCCGGAGCAGATCCGGGACAACCTCGAGCGCGTCCGTGACGAGATCGGCAAGGCGGGCCGCGACCCGGCCGGCGTCGAGATCCTGGCCGCGATCAAGTACGTCTCCGCCGACGAGCTGCCGGCGCTCGTGGAGGGCGGGATCACGCTGGTGGGCGAGAACCGCGCGCAGGAGCTGCTGGCCAAGCGCGAGCAGCACGCGGGCGACTTCATCTGGGACTTCATCGGCGGGCTCCAGAGCCGCAAGGTGAAGGACATCGCCCCCTTCGTGCGCCTTATCCACTCGGTCGCGTCCGAGTCCGTGCTGCGCCAGCTCGAGAAGCACCCCGTCTCGGAGGTGCTGATCGAGGTGAACGTGGCCGGGGAGGAGAGCAAGGCGGGCATCGACCCCGGCGAGCTCGCCCGCTACATCGAGACCTGCCCGGTGCCCGTGACGGGGCTGATGTGCATGCCGCCGTTCGCGGAGAACCCGGAGGACAGCCGCCCGCACTTCGCTCGCCTCGCCGAACTCGCGGCGGAGCACGGGTTGGCGCGGCTCTCGATGGGTACGAGCCAGGACTACGCGGTGGCGGCGCAGGAGGGCGCCACGATCGTGCGGCTCGGCAGCGTGCTCTACGAGTAGCTCACCAGGCCGGCGAGCTGACCGAGCTGCTCGGCGTCGACGACGGTGATGTGGCGCCGCCGCGTTTCGATCAGGCCGACGGCGCGCAGGTCGTGCAGCGCCTTCGTGATCGCCTCGCGGGAGCCGCCGACCCAGCCCGCCAGCTCCTCCTGCGAGATCGGCAGCGTGATCAGGATGCCCTCGTCGGTGTGCTCGCCGTAGCGGTCCGCGAGCTCGAGCAGGCGGCGCGCCACGCGCGTCACTGTCTGGTACGCGGCGAACTCGACCTGCTGGCGGTCGGCGGCGCGCAGCCGCGCAATCACCACGCGCAGGATCACGAGCGCCACGCGCGGGTTGGTGTTGAGGAAGGCCTCAAAGTCGCCGCGCGCGACCGCCAGTGCGCTGAGCGGCTCGAGCGCCCGCACGGTGGCCACGCGCGTCTCGCCGCCGAGTGTGGAGAGCTCGCCGAGCAGGTCGCCGGGGCCGCTGAAGGCGAGCACCATCTCCCTGCCGTCGTCGGTGATCGCGGTGACCTTTGCGCGCCCGCTCTCGATGATCAGCACGCGACCGGCCTCCTCGCCCTGGCTCATCATCGTCGCTCCACGCCGGAAGCGCCTGGTGATCGCCCGCGCGCGCAGATCACTCGCCTCGCTGTCGCTCAGGGCCTCGAGGAACGTGAGTGGGAGTGATGTGTCCGGTTGGGCCATGACCGGTCGCGCACCCAGCATCCCATTACCGGCCCTCCCAGTCGAGTGCGTAGAAGTACTCACTCGAGCGCGCACGAATGCGTGGAAGCCTCGGCGGAGGCGCCGTACGGTGGCTGGCGATGCTCCCTACCACCCCAGCCACCGGTCCCGGTCAGGGGCCGAACCCAGGAGGTCTCCCCATGAAGGCTCAGAGTCGAATCAGGCGAGCGCTGCTGGCGTTGGCCGTGACCGGCTGTCTGTGCGCACTGGCGCTGCCCGCTCTCGCGGGTGCCAGGCCGATCATCTACCAACCGGTCAGCACGTTGACCGCCGCTCCCCCCGCGTCGGAACACCCACATGGCCGTCCAGCCGCCTACGCGGACGCGGCGCTGCCGCTCCCGGGCACACACGGGCTCGGCATCGCCACGGACACGCAGAGCAACGGCTACTCCGTGTCCACCGCCTACGCGCTGCCGTCGGGCTTCGGCTCCGACGTGCAGACCGGCGGACCAGTGTCCACTCAGACCCCGTCGACCGTCGTCGTCCGTGAGATCCACAACACCCCGAGCAACGACGATCACACGCTCGCGATCGTGCTCGCGTCGGCCGCGCTCGCCATCGCCCTGTGCGGCACTGCCTACGCGACCTTCCGCACGACGCGGATCCAGCGCCGAGTGCTGGGGAGCAACTCGTAAGCGCTGACCAGGCGGAGCGCCGGGGCTGATCGCCGGCGCTCCGCTAGCAGGAGAGAAAGGCGCCGACCTCCCGAAGGTCGGCGCCTTTCCTTCTGTCCGGAGCGGCTTTTCCGGATGCGTAGGAAGACCCACCCGGGGGCGTCCGAATGCGTGGAAGCGCTTTCGGATCGGCCATAGCTTGCCTGTGTTGCCCCATCCCAGCCACCTACCCAGCCGGGCAGCAACCAGGAGGTCAGAAACCATGAAGGAACATCGCCGAATCAACAGAGCCATACGTGCTCTGGCTCTGAGTGGCTGCCTGGGCGCGCTCGCGTTCCCCGTCGCCGCGGGAGCGCAGCCCGTCCAGCAGTTCCGGGACTTCGGTCCGGGCGCGGCCGCCGCGGCGGCCGTCACCCCGACGACCGGCGCCCACTACGAGGGCTCTGTCCTCGTTGGGGCTCAGTCCTCGAAGCCGTACAGCCTGCCGTCGGGCTTCAAGACCGACACCCAGGCAGGAGCTCCAGCGGCCGCCCCGACGCAGCCCAGCACCATCGTGGTTCACCAGGTGCGGACCGTCACGGACACGGGCGACCAGACCGTCGCGATCGTGCTCGCCTCGGCCGCGCTCGCCATCGCCCTGTGCGGAACCGCGTTCGTGTCCCTGCGCACCACTCGCGTCAAGCGCGGGCTGGCGGGCAGCGCCTCGTAAAGCGCCCCAGTAGCAGCAGAAAGAGGTCGCCGACCGCCGGCTGGTTGGCGACCTTCTTTCTGTTTGGAGAGGTTCTCGGAGTGAGTACAAAGACTCACTCAGACGTGTCCGAATGCGTGGAAGCGCTTTCGGGTCGGCCATAGCTTGCGCGTGTTGCCCCCATCCCCAGCCACCGGCGCACCGGCGGGGGCAAGCCAGGAGGTCAGAAACCATGAAGGCACACCGCCGACTCATCAGGGCGCTACGCGCGTTGGCTCTAAGCGGTTGCCTGTGCGCCGCCGCCGCGGTCCCGGCAACTGCCGCCGCCAACGGTCAGCGAAGCCCAGGATTCTCGTCGCCGAATCCGGTCGCCACGCTCGCCGCCGCCAAGGCTGCGGCCCACCCGAGGCAGTTCACCCTGCCGTCGGACTTCACGACCAGTACGCAGGGTGCCCGGTCCAAGCCAGTCCAGCAGTTCCGCTCGTCCAGCCCGGTCGCCGCGGCAGCGGCTGCCCGGGCCTTCGCCGAGCACAGCCAGCAGTCGTCGAACGCCGCCTCGCAGCCGTCGAGCGGCGGCAACGACGATGAGACCCTCGCGATCGCGCTCGCGTCGGCCGCGCTCGCCATCGCCCTTGGCGGTGCGGCCTACGCGTCCACCCGCACGACTCGCGTCCAGCGCCGAGCGCTCGGAAGCAGCGGCTCGTAGCGCGGAATCCGCGGAGCGCCGGGGATCTCGCCTCGGCGCTCCGCCCCTTCTAGCCGAGAAAGTCGTCGATCGCCCGGGAGAGCTGAGCGCCCTGCCAGGCGAGCGGCGACTTTCCCTCTTCCTCGACCAGCAGGCTGCCGCGCGGCAGCCGCCGCGCGTACTCCTCGGCGATCGCGAGCGGGTGGCCGGGGTCCGCGTCGTCGCGGCTTCCCACCACGAGCGCCGGCGCCTCCACGGCCTCGAGCTGCTCGAGCGCCTCGAACGGCTTCGAGCGCGGGACCACCCGCAGGGCGTCGGCCACGGCGTCGAGGTGGCGGTGGCGCGCCAGGCGCTGCCCCACCACCAGCGTGGCGGTCTCGCGCCAGCGCTCGTCGGCCGGGGGAGTCCAGGCCTCGATGAAGCCCTCGATGCCGTTGCGCTCGAGCCCGTCCGCGAGCGCGTCCCACGATGCGAGCTCGCCCTCGCGGATCTGCCCGGCGAAAGCGGGCGTGATCAGCACGAGCGCCGACACGCGTTCGGGATGCGAGAGCGCGAACGCCAGCGCGGTGTGCGCTCCCATCGACGCGCCCGCCAGCGCAGCCCGCTCGATCCCGAGCCCGTCGAGCACCGCCTCGAGGTCCGCGGCCAGGTCCGAGTACTCGTACGCGGTCGGCTGGCTCGCGGGATCGGACTCGCCGTGGCCGCGCGCGTCGTACGGGACGATGCGCCGGCCGTGCGTCGGCAGGTAGCGCGAGCCCATCACCACGTAGCGCCGCGTGGCCGTCAGGCCGTGGAGCAGGAGCACCGGATCGCCCTCGCCCGAGTGCTCTCCACGCAGGGTGGTGGAGCCGCTGTTCAGCTCGAATTGCTGGGTATTTTCGGGTGCGGGCATATGTGGTCCGAGCCTAGAGAACGCTGTAACGTGTAAATCGCAGGATTTCCCGCACACCGGGCGAAAGACCGCATCATGGCGCTACGCGACACATGGCACCGCGCGCTCGTCTACTTCGGCCTCGCCGAAGAGGACGACGGCTACTACGAGGAGGAACCCGAGCCCGAAGCCGAGCTCGAGGACCGCTACCGCGAGCGCCCGAACGTGCGCCGGCTGTCCTCGCGCCGCCGTCGCGACGAGATCGACGACATCTTTGCCGACGATGACGCGCCGCCGCGCTCGGGCAATCGCACGCGCGTCCTGCGCCCGGTCGAGAACGGCGGCCGCGGTGGGAACGGGGTGCAGGTCCACCTCGTGATCCCCAAGAACTTCAACGACGCGCAGCAGATCGCCGACCAGTTCAAGGACACGATTCCGGTGATCCTCAACCTGCAGGGCACGGATACCGAGCTCTCGAAGCGCCTGATCGACTTCGCCTCGGGCCTCACCTACGCGCTCGACGGCGGCATGCAGCGAATCGCCGACAAGGTGTTCCTGCTCACGCCTCGCAACGTCGAGGTGTCCGCGGAGGAACGCGCGCGGCTGATCGAGAAGGGCTTCTTCAACCAGTCCTAGCGCGGGCGCCCGGCGCCCCTATCCTTCGCGGCCAATGCAGATCGGGCTGATCGGAGCGGGCAACATGGCGAGTGCGCTGGCGCGCGGGTTCGGCGAGCCGGCGCTCGTCACCGATGCCGTGCCCGGCAAGGCGGATGCGCTCGCAGCGGAGCTGGGCGGCGAGGCGGTCGGCTCCAACGCGGAGGTGGCCGAGCGCGCGGATGTGCTGTTCCTCTGCCACAAGCCCGCCCAGCTCGAGGGTGTGGCGCAGTCCACCGACGGCAAGGCCAAGGCGGTGGTGTCGATCCTCGGCGGAGTGAAGCTCGACGACCTCGAGCGCGCCTACCGCCATGTGCCCGTGTACCGCTTCCTGCCGAGCATCCCGGCCGAGGTGCGCCACGGCGTGTCCTGCTACGCGCCGGGGCACCACGCGGACCGGGGCCCGGAGGCGCAGATCGTGGAGTTGTTCGAGCGGGTCGGCCCGGTGGTGCTGGTGGAGGAGCCGCTGATGGAGCCGGCAATGGCGCTGATGAGCTGCGGCCCGGCCTTTCTCGCGCTCGTGACCGAGGCCCTGGTGGACGCGGGCGTGCGCCACGGGCTACAGCCGGCCGACGCGAGCCTGATGGCCGTGGAGACGATGGCGGGCACCGCCGCCATGCTGCTGGCCACCGACCGGGACACGGCGGCGCTGCGGCGGCGGGTCACCTCGCCCGGCGGCTCGACGGCGCGCGGCCTCGAGGCCCTCGAGCGCGGGGGTGTGCGGGCGGCCTTCCACGACGCGGTCACGGCCGTGGTGCAGGGCGGCAAGCGATGAGCGGCCTGATCGTTCCGCTGGCCATCGACCGCGTGGACGTGGCCAAGTACGCGGAGACGCTGCTGATCGTCTACTACGTCCTGATCTTCGCGCGCATCCTGATGAGCTGGATCCCGCGCATGCCGTACTACCGCTGGCTCGACGCTCTGCAGACGTTCATCCGCGACGTCACCGACCCCTACCTGAACATCTTCCGGCGCTTCATGCCGGCGCTGCGCATGGGCGGCGGGGCGATCGACCTCAGCCCGGCGATCGCGATGTTCGTGCTGATCATCGTGGGTCAGATCGTCGTCGGGCTGATCCACGGATAGGCGCGTGGACGAGCGGCCGAGAGCGGCTGCCGCGATCTCGGGCTGGCGCAGGGTGCTGATCGTCGCCGGCCTCGTGATCGTGGCCGACCAGCTCACCAAGTCGATCGTGCGCGACACGATCGTGCCGGGTGACCGGCGCCAGGTGCTGGCGGGGATCCTCGACATCACCAACACGCACAACGCGGGTGTCGCGTTCGGCGCGCTGGCGGGCGGCGGGGCGATCGTCGCGGCGCTGATGGGCCTCGCGCTCGGCGCGCTCGTCGTCTACTTCGTGCTGCGCGTGCAGACGCCGCTCCTGTGGCTGCCCGTCGGCCTCTTGCTCGGCGGCGCGCTCGGGAACCTCGCGGACCGCGCGCGCATGGGCTCCGTCACCGACTTCATCGATCCGCGCCTGTGGCCCGCCTTCAACGTGGCGGACTCCTGCATCGTGGTCGGCGTGCTGATCCTGCTCTGGGTGATCGAGAGCGCCGCCTCGGATTCCGGCTGATGGACGAGATCGCGTTCGTCGCCGGCGCGGACGACCGGGGCAAGCGCCTCGACGTGCGCCTGGCGGCCGAGCCCGAGGTGGGCTCCCGCGCCAGGGCGCAGCGCCTGATCGAGGCCGGGCTCGTGACCGTGAACGGCCGCCGGACGGCGAAGAGCCACGCGCTGGCGCCCGGGGAAGAGGTGCTCGCGCGCCCGGAGCCCGCACCCGATCCGGCGGACCCCGCGGCCGGCGAGGGCGTGCCGTTCGAGATCGTCTACGAGGACGCCGACCTGCTGGTGGTCGACAAGCCGGCGGGCGTGGTGGTGCATCCCGCGGCCGGCCACCCGACGGGGACGCTGTCGCAGGCGCTGGCGGCGCGTGGGGCGGCCGGCGGCGACCCGCTGCGGCCCGGCATCGTCCACCGGCTCGACCGCGACACCTCCGGCCTGCTCGTGGTGGCCAAGTCGGAGCGCGTGCACAGGGAACTGCAGGAGCTGATCCGGAAGCGCGAGCTGGAGCGCGAGTACGCCGCGCTCGTGGAGGGGCGGCCGGCACGCAGCGGCACGATCGACGCGCCCGTCGGACGTGACCGCGGGGCCCGCCAACTGATCTCCACGCGCACCGACACGCCGCGCGAGGCGCGCACCCATTTCGAGATCGAGGAGGAGCTGCCGCGCACCTCGCTGCTCAGGGTCACGCTCGAGACCGGACGCACCCACCAGATCCGCGCCCATATGGCGGCGATCGGTCACCCTGTTTGCGGGGATTCCGCTTACGGAGGCGGAAAATCAGGCGAGAGACTTGGGCTAACGCGCCAATTCTTGCATTCGCGATATCTGAGGTTTCGCCACCCGATCACGGGGGCATATCTCGGCTGCGAGTCCAAACTACCCGTCGACCTAAGTCGCACGCTCGACTTAGCCCGACGGGAGCCAGTCTCCGAAGGGCCAGACGGGGACTGAACATAAGAACGGAGCGGGGCGGTCTTCGGGCCGCCTCGTCTTCTTTGTACGGTCGGCTTCGCCTCCCTCTGGGTCCACGGTCCACAGTCCGCAAACTTCGGACAAGCGCCCTGCCAACTGCGGGCTGCCGACAGCGGACCTCTTCTATGCTTCAGCGTCGGTAAACCAACGACCCTGCCGGTGAACCCACGCCCTGCCCGGATTGACCGGGTCCGTGACTTGAGCCGGCGGGCTGCACTGCATACAACAAGGGAGTATTTGTGGCTCAGGTAGGAATCAAGGAGCTGCTGGAGGCCGGTGTTCATTTCGGCCACCAGACGCGCCGCTGGAATCCCAAGATGCGCCGGTTCATCTTCGGCGAGCGCGGCGGGATTCACATCATCGATCTGCAGCAGACCGACAGGCTGCTGAAGCAGGCCCAGGACTTCGCCGCCGAGGTGGCGAGCCGTGGCGGCACCGTGCTCTTCGTGGGCACCAAGAAGCAGGCGCGCGACGCCGTCAAGGACGCCGCCTCCAAGGGCGGCATGCCGTACGTGAACCAGCGCTGGCTGGGCGGCCTGCTGACCAACTTCCAGACGATCAACCGCCGCATCCGGCGCCTCCACCAGCTCAGCGACTGGACGGAGGACGGCACGCTCGAGCTGCTGCCCACGCGCGAGCGCATCACCGCCATCAACGAGCGCGAGAAGCTCGATATGAACCTCGGCGGCGTGCGCGACATGCAGCGTCCCCCCGACGCGGTGTTCATCGTCGACTTGAAGACCGAGGCGATCGCGGTGCGGGAGGCCGAGCGGCTGCGCATCCCGATCATCGGCCTGGTCGACACCAACGTCGACCCCGACCCGGTGACGTACCCGATCCCCGGCAACGACGACGCGATCCGCTCCTGCAAGCTGATCGTGGACGCGATCGGCGACGTGGTGGCCGAGCGGGCGTCGGTGTTCCGCGCCGAGGAGGAGGCGGCCCGTCGCGAGCGCGAGGAACAGGAGCGGCGCGAGGCCGAGGAGCGCGCCAAGCGCGAGGCCGAGGAGGCGGCGGCTCGCGAGGCCGCCCAGCGCGAGGCCGACGAGAAGGCGCGCGCCCAGGCCCAGGCGCTCGAGGCGCAGGAGGCGGCCCAGCGGGAGCAGCAGGAGCAGCAGGCGACCCCGCCGACGGGCGCCGCCCCGCAGCAGGCGCAGGAGCAGCCCCAACAGCCGCCCCAACAACAGCCGCAAGCTCCTGCTCCCGGGCCCGAGGCCGGCGAGGCTGCGCCGGAGCAGCCCGCGCCGGACGCCGCGACCACGGAGCAGGGGGTGAGCAAATGAGCACGCAGGAGATCAGCGCCAAGGACGTCAAGGCCCTGCGCGACCGCACCGGCGCCGGGATGATGGACTGCAAGGCGGCCCTGACCGAGTCGGGCGGCGACGTCGACAAGGCCATCGAGATCCTGCGTGTGAGGGGCCAGGCGCAGGCCGCCAAGCGCAGCGACCGCGCCGCCTCGGAGGGCGCGGTGGCGAGCTATATCCACGCCGGCGGCAAGATCGGCGTGCTCGTCGAGGTCAACTGCGAGACGGACTTCGTCGCGCGCAACGAGGACTTCCAGGAGTTCGTGCGCGACATCGCCCTGCACATCGCGGCGGCCGCCCCCCAGTACGTCTCCGAGGAGGACGTGCCGCAGGAGGCGAGGGACGCCGAGGCGCGGATCTTCGAGGAGCAGGCGCAGGACCGGCCCGAGCAGGCCCGACCGCAGATCGTCGCGGGCAAGCTGCGCAAGTGGATGGAGGAGGTCGTGCTGCTCGACCAGGAGCACGTCAACAAGGACAAGCACGGCGGCAAGACCATCGAGGAGCTGCGCGCCGAGGCCGCGTCGAAGACCGGCGAGAACATCGTGATCCGCCGCTTCACGCGCTACCAGGTGGGCGAGGAGTAGGGAGCACGTGGAGGACGGCAGACCCGCCTTCCGCCGCATTCTCCTCAAGCTCTCCGGCGAGTCCCTGATGGGCTCGCTGGACTACGGCGCCGATCCCGAGCGGATAGCCGCCATCGCCGAGCAGATCCACAACGTCGCCGCCCGCGGTGTCGAGGTGGCGATCGTGGTCGGCGGCGGCAACATCTACCGCGGCCTGAAGGGCGCGGCCGAGGGCATGGACCGCGCCACCGGCGACTACATGGGCATGCTCGCCACCGTCCTGAACGCGCTGGCGCTGCAGGACGCGCTCGAGAAGCGCGGCGCGCACACGCGCGTGCAGTCGGCGATCACGATCAGCGAGGTTGCCGAGCCCTACATCCGGCGCCGCGCGATGCGCCACCTCGAGAAGGGCCGGATCGTGATCTTCGCGGCCGGCACCGGCAACCCGTTCTTCACCACCGACACGGCGGCCGCGCTGCGAGCGCTAGAGATCCACGCCGAGGCGATCCTGATGGCCAAGAACGCGGTCGAGGGCGTCTACGACGCCGACCCGCGCACCAACCCCGACGCCAACTTCCTGCCGGAGATCACCCACCACCAGGCGATCGAGCGCCGGCTCGCGGTGATGGACTCGACCGCACTCTCGCTCTGCATGGACAACCACCTTCCGATCTACGTCTTCAACGTCGACGACGAGAGGAACATCGACCGGATAGTGTCCGGCGAGCGAGTGGGGACGGTGGTATCGACATGAGCGAGCTCATCGATGAGCTATTGGCGGATGCCGGGGAGCGCATGCAGAGATCGGTCGAGGCCACACGCAACGAGTTCTCGACGGTAAGGACCGGACGCGCGTCGCCGCACCTGCTGGACCGCATCGACGTCGACTACTACGGCGCCGTCACGCCGCTGCGCCAGCTCGCCAACATCTCGGCGAGCGAGGCGCGCCTGCTCACGGTCACGCCGTACGACAAGTCGTCGATCAAGGCGATCGAGAAGTCGATCATGGAGTCCGACATCGGGCTCACCCCCTCCAACGACGGCGCGGTGATCCGCCTGACGATCCCCGAGCTCACCGAGGAGCGCCGCAAGGAGCTCGTGAAGGTGGTCCACGGGATCGCCGAGGAGGGCCGGGTGGGGATCCGTAACGTGCGCCGCGACATCATGCACGACCTCCGTGAGCTCAAGAAAGAGGGCGAGGTCGGCGAGGACGAGGAGCGCCGCGCCGAGTCGGAGCTGCAGAAGCTCACCGACAAGCGCATCGGCGAGATCGACACCTTCCTGTCCGGCAAGGAAGAAGAGATCCTCGAGGTCTAGATGGCGCGGGCCGTAGGCCGCGTGTCCGCGTAGGCATGCCAGCGCGCTACGTCGCCATCATCATGGACGGCAACGGCCGCTGGGCGCAGCAGCGCCGGCTGGACGTGAACGAGGGGCACCGCCAGGGTGCGCGCGCCCTGCGGCGGACGGTGGAGAACGCGGTGGACCTGGGCGTGCGCGAGCTCACCGCCTACGCGTTCTCGACCGAGAACTGGACGCGGCCTACGCCCGAGGTGGAGGCGATCATGGAGCTGTTCGGGGAGATGATCCAGAGCCAGACGCCGGACCTCGATGAACAGGGCGTGCGGATGCGCTTCGTGGGCCGGCGCGAGGGCGTTGGGGAGGACCTGCTCGCGCAGATGGACTGGGCCGAGCGCGAGACCGCGGCGAACGACCGCATGACGCTGTTCGTGGCGTTCAACTACGGCGGCCGCGCTGAGATCCTCGATGCGGCGGAGAGGTATGGCGGCGGAGGCGAGGAAGAGTTCGCGCGCCACCTGTACGCGCCGGAGATGACCGATCCAGACCTGCTGATCCGCACCAGCGGCGAGCGCCGCATCTCGAACTTCCTGCTCTGGCAGTGCGCGTACTCGGAGCTCGTGTTCTCGGACGCTCTGTGGCCCGACTTCGAGCGCGCGGACCTCGAGGCTGCCCTCGAGGAGTTCGAGCAGCGCAAGCGGCGCTTCGGGGCGCGTTAGCCGGATGGCCTCGCAGCCGCGCCGCCGGCAAGCGCCGCAACGCCGCCCGCGCAGGCGGCGGCGCAGGGGCCGCTCCGACCTGGGCGCCCGCATCCTCACCGCGCTACCCGCGATCGCCTTCGTCGTCCTGATCACCGCAGAGGGCGGGATCGTCTTCGTGGCCGGGCTATTCGTGGTCGGCATGGTCTGCATGGCGGAGCTGTTCCAGCTGATGGCACGCGGCCGGCCGGTGCCGCTGGCGGGCTACTTGGCGCTGATCGGTCTGCTGCTGGCCGCCCACTACGGCGACCAGTTCCAGATCCTGCTCGTCTACGTCGCGTCGGTGCCGGTCATCTTCCTGCTGGCGGTGGCGCGTCCAGAGCGCGAGAACGCGGCGTGGGGGATCGCCGCCACGCTGCTCGCCATCACCTGGATCGGGCTGGCGCTCAGCCACGCAGTGCTGTTGCGCCAACTTCCGCACGGCGGGGCGCTCGTGGTCGACGTCCTGCTGGGGACATTCGTGGGCGACACGTGCGCCTACCTCGGCGGGCGCGCCTGGGGCCAGCGGCCGCTCGCGCCGCGCATCTCGCCAAACAAGACCTGGGAGGGCCTGATCGTCGGCATCATCGGCGGGACGGTGGCGTTCTGGGGCTTCGAAGTGGCTTACCAGAACTACACGCAGGGCCTGCACGCGCTCGCGATCGGCTTCTGCGTGGCGCTTGCCGCGCCGGTCGGAGACCTATTCGAGTCGCTGATCAAGCGCGACCTCGACGTCAAGGACACGGGCAGGGTGTTCGGGCCGCACGGGGGCGCGCTCGACCGCCTCGACGCCGTTTTCTTCACCGCAGTGACCGCGTACTACGTCGCGCTTGCCCTGCTATAGCGTTAATTGGGCCTTGACAGGGGCGCAACATGGGGGTCGAATACCACGTGGCGTCTCACAGGTGACAGGGCGCGTGGGGTCGAGTCCTGTCACCTGTAAGGCGTCGCGTCGCGAGCCCCGGCCGCGGCGGCCACGCGGTAGGCTCCCGAGCACCCACCCTGGGAGGCCCGTTCCGTTGTTGAAGGACCTGACCGTCGCTGTGCCGGACCGGCCTGGCACGCTCGCGCATATCGCCGAGGAGATCGGCAAGGCCGGCGTCAACATCGAGGGCTTCTCCGGCGACTCGATCGAGGGCACCGCGGTCCTGCATCTGCTGGTCGAGGACCCACGCTCGGTCCGCAAGATCCTCGAGGACGCCGGCCTCGAGATCCGCGACGAGCGCGACGTGCTCGTTCTCGACACGGACGACCGTCCCGGCGCGCTCGGCGGCGTGGCCCACCGCATCGCGAGCAGCGGCGTGAACATCGAGTTCCTCTATGGGGTGCGCGGGCGCCTGGTGTTCGGCGTCGACGACTTCGAGCAGGCCGAGCAGGCGCTGTAGCGGATCAGTAGGGCGACGGGCCGCCGAACATCTCGCCGAGCCGCGCCGCCACCTTGACGTCGCCCTCGAGCTCGATCTTGCCCTCCATCATCGCCCGCGCGGGGTGCAGCTCGCCGCCCACGATGCGGGCGAAGTCGGGCAAGGCCATGCGCAGGAGGACCGCCGGCGTGGCGCCGTTGTCCCGCACCGCGCTGGCCTTGCCCTCACGTACGCGCAGCGTCCAGACGTCCGGCGGGCGCTCGCCGTCCGCGACGTGGACCAGCTCGTACACGATTTCTCCCTCGAAGCCCGCGGATACCTCGGGCACGTAGGCGCGCGCCATCGCGCCGAAGATCGCCTTCTGCGCGACCGGGCGTCCGAAGCGCCTCTCGATCTCGGCATCCGAGCGGTCGGCCACAAGCTTGCCGAGCGCGGCCTGGCCGCCGCGCTGGAGGGCGTCGCGCAGCTCGGCGGCGGCCAGCGCGGGCAGGCGCGAGAGGTCGAGCCCGGCGCTGCGGCGCCGTTCGCGCGCGAGCTCCGCCTGCTCGTCGACCTGGTAACCGGCGGGCGCGGTGCGCGCCGGCTCGCGGCGGGCGAGCGCGCGCTCAATCGCCGGGCCGAGCCGCTCGAGCTTCTCCCGCTCCTGGCGCGCGACGCGCTCGGCGAACTCGGGGATCACGCGCTCGCCGAACAGCTCGAGGCTGTGGCAGATGTCCTCGTGGCGGTTGCGCCCGGCCTGGAGGACGAACACGATCTGGTCGACGCCCTGCGCCTCGTACCGCCTGCACAGCTCCGCGATCTGGTCGGGCGTGCCCACCGCGCCGCGCAGCGAGCCCACGCCCTCCTGCAGGATGCGCACCCCGAGCGGGAGCCGGTCGGCGTTCACGGCGCTGCGCGAGAAGCCGGTCTCGTCGCGGCGCTCGCCGAACTCGTCCCAGATGTTGGTGAGCCCCGGCTGGTGCGGCGAGATGCCGTAGTAGTGCACGAGCGAGTAGCCGAAGAAGTTGCCCCCGTCGACGCCGCGCTCGATCGCCTGTGATTCGTCCTCGTGGCACATCATCGGCAGTACGACCGTCACGTTGGGGTTGACCGCGAAGCCGGCCGGCACGCACGCGTCCGACTCGATCAGCTCGTAGTACTCCTTGACCCAGTGGCCGGCGTCCTCCGGCTCGACGAACGAGAACGACAACGCGCCAATGCCCTTGCGCGCGGCCAGGTGGATCGTCTCGCGGCGGCTGCACGCCACCCACAGCGGCGGGTGCGGGCGCTGCAGCGGCTTCGGGATCACGTTGCGCGGCGGCATCCGGAAGTGCTCGGAGTCCCAGCCCGCGAACGGCTCCTCCACGAACATGCGCGTGATCGCGTCGAGCGCGTCGGCCCACTGCTCGCGCTTCTGGTCGCGCTCGACGAGGAAGCCGCCCAGCTCGGCCTGCGAGCTCGACTCGCCGGTGCCGAACTCGAGCCGCCCGTCCGAGATCAGGTCGAGCGTGGCGATCCGCTCGGCGACCCGCGCCGGATGATTCACCTGGGGCGGGATCTGCACGATCCCGTGACCGAGCCGGATCCGCTTCGTGCGCTGCGACGCCGCCGCGAGGAAGACCTCGGGGGCCGACGAGTGCGAATACTCCTCGAGGAAGTGGTGCTCGACCTCCCAGACGTAGTCGAAGCCCACGCGATCTGCGATCTCCACCTGCTCGAGCGCTTCCTTCAGCAGCCGGTGCTCGGCTCCCGGCTCCCAGGGCCGCGGCAGCTGGTGTTCGTAGAAGATCCCAAAACGCACAGGGCGCATCGTACGGCTAGCCGTATCGGCGGTCGCGTCCGCTCGGGTTAACGTCGCGAGTGATGGGGAGCCTGGCGCGCCGGGTGCTGGTGACGAGCGACACTGAGCGCAAGCGTCTCGAACGAGCGCTGCACGACGGTGCGCAGCAACGGCTCGTGGCGGCCACGACCACACTCGGCCTGGCGCTGCGCAAGCTCGAGGCGGGGGAGGACGGGGCGCAGCAACTGGCCGAGGAGGCCGCCGACGAGCTGCGCCGCTGCGTGGAGGACCTGCGCGACCTGGCGCGCGAGATCTACCCGACGGTGCTGGCCGAGCGCGGGCTCGCGAGCGCGCTCAACGACCTGGCCCGGCGCGCCCCCGGGCCGGTGGAGTTGCGCGACGTGCCCGCGACGCGCCTCCCGGAGGACGTGGAGCTGGCCGCCTACCTGGTGGTGTCCGAGGCGCTCGCGGCGCTCGCGGACGGAGCCGAGGCGAGCGTGAGCGCGGATGCCACGGACGGGCGGCTGGTGGTGGAGGTGCACGGGGCCGCGCTGCGGGGCGAGCAGCTCGCGCGGCTGTGGGAGCGCGTCGAGGTCCTGCACGGCAGCATCGAGAGTGGGCCGGACGAGGGCGCCCCTTTTGTCCGCGCGAGCCTCCCGGTCGTCATCGACTGAAGGATTTGCCCGCCATAGCGGGGCAAATCGTTCAGCCAATCGTTAGACGGTCGCGGCGACAGGCGCGCCTATCCTCTGAGTCGTGCGAAGGGTGATCATCCTCGGCTCGACCGGGTCGATAGGGACGCAGGCGCTCGACGTGATCGAGCGCAGCGGCGAACTCGAGGTGGCGGCGCTCGCCGCATCCACGAGCGCCGAGCAGCTGATCGAGCAGGCCGAGCGCCTGGGCGTGAAGCGCATCGCGCTCGCGGACGAGGCCGCCGCGGCGCGGGCGTCCGAACGCTGGACCAGCGGCGAGGTGCTGGCCGGCGGCGAGGGCCTGATCGAGCTGATCACGGACACCGACTGCGACCTGGTGCTCAACGGCCTGGTGGGCTCGGCGGGGCTCGGGCCGACGGTGGCCACGCTCGGCGAGGGAATCGACCTCGCGCTCGCCAACAAGGAGAGCCTGGTCGTGGGGGGCGAGCTCGTGACGGCGCTGGCCGAGGCCACCGGCGCGCGCATCATCCCCGTCGACTCAGAGCATTCCGCGCTCCACCAGCTGATCGCCTCCGAGAAGCCCGGCACGGTCGACCGTCTGATCCTCACGGCCTCGGGCGGCCCGTTCCGTGGCCGCAGCGCCGGCGAGCTCGCGGGCGTGACGATCGAGGAGGCCCTCGCCCACCCGACCTGGGCGATGGGCGGCAAGATCACGATCGACTCCGCCACGCTCATGAACAAGGGCCTCGAGCTGATCGAGGCGCACCACCTCTTCGGTGTGGGCTACGAGCGCATCGACGTGGTGGTGCACCCGCAGTCGATCATCCACTCGCTGATCCAGCTGAACGACGGCGCCGCACTTGCGCACATGGGTTACCCCGACATGCGTGTGCCGATCTCATACGCGCTGCACTGGCCGGACCGCGCCGACGTGCCCGTCAAGCCGCTCGACCTGCCCGAGCTCGGCCGGCTCACGTTCGAAGAGCCAGACCTCGAGGCGTTCCCCTGCCTGCGCCTCGCGCGCGAGGCGGCCGTGGCCGGCGGCACCGCGCCCTGCGTGCTCAACGCCGCCAACGAGATCGCGGTGAGCGCCTTCCTCGACGGCCAGCTGGGCTTCACCGGCATCGCCGACGTGATCGAGCGCGCGCTGGCCGACCTGCCGGCCGAGCCGGTACGCCACTTCTCCGACCTCTACCGCGCGGACGCCGCGGCGCGCGCGCGTGCGGATCAGCTCATCCAGGACGGGGTGGCGGCGTGAGCTGGGTGATCATCTTCCTCGGCTTCATCGCCCTGATCATCTTCCACGAGCTCGGCCACTTCACCGCGGCCAAGGCGGTGGGCATGCGCGTCGAGCGCTTCTCGCTGTTCTTCCCGCCGCTGCTGCTGCGCAAGAAGATCGGCGAGACCGAGTACGCGATCGGCGCACTGCCGATCGGCGGCTACGTGAAGATCAGCGGCATGAGCCCGGCGGAAGAGCTGCCGGACGAGGTCCGCACGCGCGCCTACTACTCGCAGCCGGTCTGGAAGCGGATCGTGGTGATCGCGGCCGGGCCGTTCGTGAACTTCGTGATCGCGTTCGTGGTCTTCATGATCTTCTGGGGCGTGATCGGCGCGCCCACGAGCGGCAACACGGTCGACACGTTCGTCAAGGGCTTCCCCGCCCAGGGCGTGCTGCACAAGGGCGACCGGCTGCTCGCCGTCGACGGCAAGCGCGGCGACCCGCAGCAGCTGTCGAAGGTGATCTCGTCGCACAAGTGCGCGCAGCAGCCGCCCACCAACGAGTGCGTGGCCGCGACGCCCGCGCACCTGCTCGTGAGGCGCAACGGCAAGGCGGTGGAGCTGACCGTGCGGCCCAAGTACTACGCCGCCGAGAAGAAGATGCTCGTGGGCTTCACCTACGCGGTCACGCACCAGCCGGAGTCGTTCGGCAAGGCGCTGAGCGACAGCGGCTCCGACTTCTGGGACGTCGCGAAGCAGACCGCCGCGCTGCCGGCGCGCATCGTCAACTCGAGGGAGCGCAAGCAGATCAGCGGCGTGGTGGGGGTGAGCGACGTCGCCCACCAGACGATCAAGACCGACCCCGCGCTGGCGGTACGGCTGCTCGCGCTCGTGTCGCTCTCACTCGCGATCGTGAACCTGTTCCCGTTCCTGCCGCTCGACGGCGGCCACATCTTCTGGGCGGTGGTGGAGCTGTTCAGGCGCCGTCCCGTCTCCTACAGCGTGATGGAGCGCGCGGGGGTCATCGGCTTCATGCTGGTGATCGCGCTGTTCGCGATCGGGCTGAGCAACGACATCGGCCGCATCAACGGTGGCGGCTTCTGACCTGCGATATTCCGCGTAGCAACTGAGGAGGGAGAGGGGATGGCGACAACCGAGGCGACGCGGTCCGACAGGCCCGTGGGGCTCGAAGCCTCGACCCTGTGCGAGGCCTTTCAGCGCACGAGCGCGGCGTATCCGGACCGCGTGGCGCTGCGGCTGAAGGGCGGCGAGCGCGAGCTGACCTGGCGCGCGTACGCCGACAAGGTGCGCAAGCTGGCCGGTGGCCTGGCCACGCTGGGCGTCGGCCGCGGCGCGACGCTCGGGATCATGCTCACCAACCGGCCCGAGTTTCACTTCGCCGACACGGCGGCGATGCACCTCGGCGCGACGCCGTTCTCGGTCTACAACACGTATACGGCCGAGCAGATCGAGTACCTCGTGGGCGACGCCGACAACCCCGTGCTCGTCACCGAGCAGGCGTTCCTCGAGCGCGTGCTCCAGGTGCAGAAGGCGGCGAACTCCCTGAAGCACGTGGTGGTGGTCGACGGCGAGGCGCCCGAGGGAGTGCTCACGCTCGACGAGCTGATGGAGCGCGGCGACGACGGCTTCGACTTCGAGGCCTCGTGGCGCGCCGTCAAGCCGGACGACATCCTCACCCTGATCTACACGTCGGGCACCACGGGCCCGCCGAAGGGCGTCCAGCTCACGCACGACAACCTGATCCAGGCGGTCCGCTCGTTCGACCAGATCATCGCCTTCCCGAACGACGGTCGGGTGGTCTCGTATCTGCCGATGGCGCACATCGCCGAGCGCAACTGCTCGCACTACCTGCCGCTGATGCTCGGCTTCACCACCACCTGCTGTCCCAATCCGCGCGAGGTGATCGGCTATCTGCCCGAGGTGCGGCCGACGTGGTTCTTCGCCGTGCCGCGCATCTGGGAGAAGCTCAAGGCGGCGATGGAGGCGGGCATCCAGGCGGAGCAGGACGAGGAGCGCAAGCGGGCCACCCTGTGGGCGCTCGACGTCGGGCTGCGCAAGGTGCGCGCCGATCAGGCTGGGGAGGAGGTGGGCGCTGAGCTCGCCGCCGAGTATGCGAAGGCGGACGAGCAGGTGCTGTCAAAGATCCGCGGGATGCTGGGGCTCGACGAGCTCGAGTCGCTCAACGTGGGCGCGGCTCCGACGCCGCGCGAGGTAATCGAGTTCTTCCACGCGCTCGGGCTGCCGCTCGCCGAGCTGTGGGGCATGTCCGAGACCACCGGCGCGGGCGCGTGTAACCCGCGCGAGCGGGTCAAGATCGGCACCGTCGGTCCGCCGGCGCCGGGCATCGAGATCAAGCTGGCCGACGACGGCGAGGTGCTGCTGCGCGGTCCGGTGGTCATGACCGGCTACCGCAACGCCCCGGAGAAGACCGCCGAGGCGCTCGACAAGGATGGCTGGCTCCACACCGGCGACATCGGCGAGTTCGACGACGACGGCTACCTCAAGATCGTCGACCGGAAGAAGGAGCTGATCATCAACGCGGGTGGCAAGAACATGTCGCCCGCCAACATCGAGGCGAAGGTGAAGGCCGCGCACCCGCTGATCGGGCAGGCGATCGCGATCGGCGACGGCCGCCCCTACAACGTCGCCTTGATCACCCTCGATCCGGACGTCGCGCCGGCGTTCGCGGGCCAGCATGGGATCCAGGACACGTCGTTCGACAACCTCGCTGCGCAGCAGGCGGTGATCGACGAGGTGCAGAAGGGCGTGGACGCGGCCAACGAGTCGCTGGCGCGCGTCGAGCAGATCAAGAAGTTCAAGCTGCTGCCGGTGGACTGGGAGCCCGGCGGAGACGAGCTGACGCCGACGATGAAGCTCAAACGCAAGCCGATCGCGGAGAAGTACCAGGCCGAGATCGAGGCGCTCTACGCCTCCTAGTACGCGCGCTGACCTAAGCGCTCAAGTTCCGTAGACCAACACCGAACACGGGGGTTGTGATTGCGGGATACCGTCCGGGTGTCGTGGCGGTGCTGGCGCTGATTCTGGTGCTGGCGCTGCCCGCCCTTGCCAGTGCCGGGCGCCCGCCGGTCAAGCTGAGCCCATCCCAGAAGCGGATGCTCGCGCTGGCGGAGGCCAGGCCCACGATCAAGGAGCTGCACCGGCAGCAGCCTCAGCTCCACTCGAAGCCGCCGTCCTGGGACGGCAAGCGCTGGCTGGTGGACTACTACGGCGGCGGCAAGCTCCAGGGCGAGGTGGTGATCACGCGCACCTACCACGTCGTCGGCGCCTGGACCGGGCTGCAGGCGCGCGCTTCGTTCACGCGCGGGCACATCGGCGGGCTGCTCGACTCGCCCTGGGTGATCATCGTTTTCTCGCTGCTCTTCCTGGCGCCGTTCGTGGATCCGCGGCGAGCATTCCGGCTCCTGCACCTCGACCTGCTGTTGCTCGTCTCGTTCGGCATCTCCTACTGGTGCCTGCGCGACGGCGCAGTCAAGGCCTCGATCTTCCTGTTTTACGCGGTCCTGCTCTACCTGCTCGGGCGGATGCTGTGGGCCGGCTTCCGGCCCGCCACCCGGCCGCGCAGGCGCCTCGTGCCGCACGCCCCGACGACGCTGCTCGTGATCGGCGTGCTCGCGCTCACCGGCGCGCGGATCGGGCTGAACATCGCCAACCACAGCACGTTCGACATCGCCTACGCCTCGGTGGTGGGTGCCGACCGCATCTGGCACAAGCAGGAGCTCTACACCGGCAGCAAGAACAACTTCGACACCTACGGGCCGCTGACGTACGCCGCCTACGTGCCGCTCGAGCGGATCTTCCCGTGGAAGCAGACCTGGGACTACCTGCCGGCGGCGCACGCCGCGGCGATCGCCTTCGACCTGCTCACGCTGCTCGGGCTGTTCCTGCTCGGCCGGCAGCTGAGGGCGGGACCCGAGGGAAGGCGGCTCGGGCTGGCCCTCGCCTGGGCCTGGGCGGCGTTCCCGTTCACGCTCTATGGGCTGATGGAGAGCACCAACGACGGCCTCATCGCGATGCTGCTCGTCTACTCGCTGGTCATGTTCTTCTCACCGGCCGGGCGAGGGGCGTTGATCGGCGCCGCGGCGGCCGCCAAGTTCTTTCCGGGAGCCCTACTTCCGCTGCTCGCGGCGGGCCGCGGCGAGCGCGACCGCAAGCGCTTCCTCACCTGCATGGCCGCCGGCATCGGCATCTTTGTGTTCGCGATCGCGCTCTACCTCCCGCCCGACGGCGGCCTGCGCCAGTTCTGGGACTCCACGCTGGGCTACCAGCTCTCGCGCAGCCCCGACTTCTCGCTGTGGGCGATCTACTCCGGCCTCGGCTGGACGAAGGTCGTTGCCGACGTGCTGGGGCTCGGCCTTGCCCTCGTCGTTGCCCTGGTGCCGAGGCGCCGCTCGCTTGTGCAAGCGGCCGCTCTCGGCGCCGCGGTGACGATCGCTCTCGAGCTACCGGCCGGGCACTGGTGGTACTTCTACATCGTCTGGTTCATGCCGCTCCTGCTCGTGGCGCTGTTCGCGCCGTACGCGCAGGGGAACGTCGCCGAGCCGCTAGATGCCGGCAGCCTCCACGAGCAGATCGACCTGCTCGGGGTCGCTCGAGCTCGGGAAGAAGATCAACTCGTCGCACCCTGACTGCTCGAACGCGGCCGCGTACTGCCTGACCGTGTCCGCGTCCTTGGCGGCGCTGCCGGCGACCATGCCGGCGACGTCGTCCCCCAGGAACCCGTAGTAGTCGCGTAGGTATGCCTCGGCGTTGTGCTCGGCCTCGGGACCGAGCGAGTAGTAGGCGAGAGCCAGCTTGCGCGGCTCGCCGGAACGGCCCGCCTGCTCCCAGGCAGCCTGCAGCTTGCCGACGCCGTCGCGGAGCTGGTCGGGCGTGCCCCCGCCCATGATCCAGCCGTCGCCGAACTCGGCCGCGCGGCGGAAGGCGGCGTCCACGGAGCCGCCGATGATCAGCTCCGGCGGCTCGCTCAGGTTCGGTCCGACCGGCCCCGCCAGGCCCTTCTCCTCGCCGGCCCAGATGCGCTTGATCTCGTCGAGCTGGCGCTCGAAGACGTGGCCGCGAGTGTGCATGTCGGCGCCGCTCACGTCGAAGTCGTCGTCACGTCCGCCGAGACCGACCCCCAGGACGAGCCGGCCGCCCGAGAGGTGCTGGAGCGTGGCGGCCTGCTTCGCGAACAGGGCGGTGTTGAGGCGTAGCGGCATCAGCAGCACGCTCGTGAGGAGCTTGATGCGCCTGGTCACCGCGGCTGCCGCCGCCAGCGCCACCAGCGGCTCGTAGTTCGGGTAGACGATCCGGTCGATCGTGCCGAGGCTCGAGAGGCTGGTCTGATCGGCGCGCCGCGCCCACTCGGTGAGCTCCTCGCCGGTGACTCCGGGGATCGTCGCGGGCAGGCCGATTCCGATATCCATGCGCTGGCTCCTCGTGTCGACTTCTAAGCTGGCGCTGTGGTGCTCGACCAGCTGCCAGCGTGGGCCCGAGGGATGCTAGAGAGCGCCCGCGTCGCGCGCCTGGGGCTGCTCGACGACGCCGACCGCCCGCGCGTGCAGCCCGTCACCTTCGCGCTCGCCGGCGGCGCCGTCTACAGCGCCGTGGACAACAAGCCAAAGCGGCCGGGCGAGCCCGCGCGCGTGCGCTACCTGCGCCGCCGGCCCGAGGCGGCGCTCACGGTCGACCACTACGAGGACGACTGGACGCAACTCGCCTGGGTGCAGGTGCTGGGCCGCATCGAGCTGCTTGCGCCGGACGACGACCCGGCCGCGCTGGAAGCGCTCGCCGCCAAGTACGAGCCCTATCGCGCCGAGCCGCCGCCCGGCCCGCTGCTGCGGCTCGTGCCCGAACGCACACTTCACTGGCGCGCCAGCGGTTAGGCTCGCGCCCCACACCGTGTTGCGCCTGGCCCCCCGACTCTCCCCGCTTCTGCTGCTGCTCATCTTTGTGGTCGCGCCCGCGTCCGCTTCCGCGGCGCCGCCGCCGTTCGGCGGCCTCACTCAGGTGCCGGGCTGCATCAGCGCGACTGGCAGCGGCGGCGCCTGCTCGGTGGGCAGGGTGTTCTCCGCCGACGGCTATCCCGAGACGGCGCTCAGCCCCGATGGCCGCAACCTCTACGCGTCTTCGTCGAACCTGAACGCGTTCGACGTGCTCGCGGTCGACCCGGGCACGGGCGCGATCACCCAGCTCGCGGGAGCCGCCGGCTGCTTCAGCGCCGACGGCAGCGGCGGCGAGTGCACCGGCGGCAACGGCCTGGCCGCGCCCGAGGGGGCGGCGGTCAGCCCCGACGGCAAGAACGTCTACATGACCCAGGCCGACGACACCGTCGGCGGCATCGCGGCGTTCTCGCGCGACGCCGCGAGCGGCGCGCTCACGCAGCTCGGCGGTGGCGCCGCCTGCATCAACCAGAACGGCTCCGGCGGCTGCATGCCCGGCTCGGGCCTCGCGGGAGCGCGCTCCGTCGCCGTCAGCCCCGACGGGCTGAACGTCTATGTGGCGTCCCGCACCGACAATGCGGTGGCGGCGCTCTCGCGCGATCCCGCCACGGGAGCGCTCACCCAGCTCGCCGGAACGGCAGCGTGCATCACGAGCGGCGCAGCCACCGGCTGCGGGCCGGGCAAGGCGCTGGGAGGCGCCTGGTCGGTGGCGGTCAGCCCGGACGGTAAGAACGTCTACGTGATGGCCGACAACGACGGCACCGTCGCTGCGTTCTCCCGCGATGCCGCGAGCGGGGCGCTGACGCAGCTCGCCGGCACCGACGGCTGCGTGAGCGCGAGCGGCAACGGCGGCATGTGCGCCACCTACGCGCCGCTGTCCCGTCCGCGGAGCGCCGCCTTTAGCCCGGACGGCGCCGACGTCTACTTCGCCACGCTCACCTCGGGCGCGCTCGTCGGCTTCTCCCGCGGAGCGAGCGGGGCGCTCACGCCGCTGACCGGCACCACCGGCTGCGTGAGCAAGGACGGCAGCGGCGGCGCCTGCGCTGCCGGGACGACGTCGCTCGCCAACGCCAACGGCGTGGCGGTGAGCCCAGATGGGCGCACGATCTACGTGGTGAGCATCGATCCAACGAACGCGGTGTCCGAGTTCGCGCGCGACACGACCAGCGGCGCGATAACGCAGCTGCCGGGCGGCGCCGGCTGCGTCAGCGAGGACGGCAGCGCGGGAGCCTGCGTCGACGGTGTCGCGCTGCGGCTCTCGACCTGGCCCACCATCACGGCCGACGGCGCCCACGTCCTCGTCAGCGGGCTCGGCGACAACAACATCGCGACCTTCAGCCGCGAGCTGCCGCCGGTCTGCACCTCCTTCGCGCGGACCGTCATGCCCGACACGCCCACCCAGGTGAGCCTGCCCTGCAACGACCCGAACGGCGATCCGCTCACCCGCACCCTGACGGTCACGCAGGCACACGGCGTCTTCGGCCCCATCGACCAGGCCGGCGGCAGCGTCCTCTTCACGCCCTCGCTCGGGGCCAGCTCGCTCACGTTCAGCGCGTCGGATGGCACACTCAGCTCGCAGGCTGCCGACGGCAGCATCACCGCGAGCGACACAGTGGCGCCCGTGATCTCGCGCGCGTCGATCTCGCCGCACGAGTTCGCCGTCGCCCGGGCGCACGGGGCCAAGGTCAAGCGCGGCGCCGTGATCAGCTACCGGGTGACCGAGGTGGCGACGGTCACGTTCACGGTTCAGCGCAGGGCCAAGGGCCGGCGCGCGGGCAAGAAGTGCCGCGCGCCCAGCCGCAAGAACCGGCACGGCAAGCGCTGCACGCGCTTCGTGAAGGTGCGCGGCCAGCTCACGCAGAGCGCCGTGCCCGGCCTCAACCACGAGCCCTTCTCCGGCCGCCTCCGTCGGCGGGCGCTCAAACCGCGCGCCTACCGCCTCGTGCTGCAGGCGACGGACCCCACGCACAACCGCTCGAAGGTCCGCCGCCTGGCCTTCAAGATCGTGCCGGCCGCGTAGCGGCGCCGCTCACTAGCATCGGCTCCCATGCGCAGGCTCGTGGTGATGGTGGCGGCAATCGTCCTCGTGGACACGATGTTCTACGCCGCGATCACGCCGCTCCTGCCGTACTACTCGCACCAGTTCGACCTGTCCAAGTCGGCTGCCGGCATCCTCGCCGGCACGTACGCCGCCGGCACGCTGGTCGGCGGCCTCCCCGCCGGCTGGCTCGCCGCCCGCGTCGGCGTGCGGCCCACGGTGCTGACCGGCCTCGCGATGATGATCGTGTCGAGCGTGGCGTTCGGTTTCGCGCACTCGATCGTCGTGCTCGACATCGCGCGCTTCGTTCAGGGCGTGGGTGGCTCGGCGTCGTGGGCGGCGGGACTCGCATGGCTCACCGTCCGCGCTCCCGCCTCGCGCCGCGCAGAGCTGATCGGCGGAGCGCTCGCGGCGGCGATCGCGGGCGGCCTGCTCGGCCCGGTGCTCGGCACCGCCGCCAGCCAGACGAGCCCCCAGCTCGTGTTCTCGCTGGTGGGCGTGCTTGGCGTGCTGCTGTGCATCTGGACACTGACCGAGAAGGCGCCGCCCCCGAGCGGCGGCCACGGCTTCTCGCCCTTCCGCCCGGCGCTGCGCGACCAGGGCGTGCTCACCGGCATCTGGCTGACGATGCTCGGCGCGCTCCTGTTCGGCACGCTCGGTGTGCTCGCGCCGCTGCGTATGGACCACCTGGGGGCGAGCAGCGTCGCGATCGGCGCCGCCTTCCTGCTCACCGCCGCCGGCTCGGCCGCCAGCAGCCCGCTCGTGGGCCGGGTGTCGGATCGCAGCGGCTGGCGCCGGCCGGTGCTGCTCGGCCTGTGCGTGTCGGCGGTCTGCCTCGTGCTGCTGCCGCTGCCCTCGAGCGCCGCCGTGCTGTTCGCGCTGATCGTGGTCTCGGATCCCTTCTTCGGGCTCTCCTACCCGCCCGCGGGGGCGATGATCTCGCACGGCGCCGACACGGCCGGCCTCGACCAGGGTTACGCGTTCGCGCTCTTCAACATCGCCTGGGCGGGGGGCCAGGTGATCGGCGACGCCGGCAGCGCCGGCCTGGCGCAGGCCACCTCGGACGCCGTGCCCTACGTGCTGCTGGCGCTCCTCTGCGTCGCGACGGTGCTGAAGGTCGGCCGGCGCGGGGCGCGCCCGCAGCCCGCCTCTCAGCTCAGCTGAACTCGGGCGCGAACGGTGCGAACAGCGGGCTCGACAGCTCCTGGCGCAGCACCGCCGCGCTGCGCGGGTAGCGCGCGAGCTCGAACGGGCTCGCGGACGGGTGGCTGCCCTGGTTGTACATCACCATGCGCACGCGCCGGTGCGACTTGATCCAGCCGAACAGGCCGTGCACGAAGCCCGGGTCGTCTTGGCCCCAGAGGGCCCACTCGCCGAACACGAACGGCTTGTGCGGGAACTCCTTGTAGAGCTCGTTGAGGCCCTTGTAGTTGGGGAACTTGGAGTAGAAGTCGGTGCCGACCCAGTCGACGTAGCGGCTCCCGGGGTAGTAGGCGCGCGGCGAGTTGCCCGGCACGGCGGGGTCGCCGGTGACCTCGGGCACGAACAGGAACGCGATCTTGGGCTGGGGGAGGGTGCCGCTCGCGCCGCGCACCGGCGGCAGCCCGAGGCTGTGCAGCTGGGCATCGATCTGGTCGACCGGGCCGCCGCGCATGATCAGCACCATCCGGCGCCATGCCTGCTTGAAGTTGTGCGTCGAATGTGCGCCACCCTTGTAGCTCGGGCCGTAGGCGCTGTAGGGGTTCCAGGAGCCGTTCATCTCGGCCATGATCCGCACGTACACCACCTGGCCGCTGTCGGCGAAGGCGCGGGTGAGGTGGACGAGATGCGCGTCGCCGTGACCCAGCGCGATGCCGCGCGGCGTGATCGCCTCCCGGCCGTCGCCGCCCTTGGTGGAGATGTGCACCATCACGCGCGCCTTCTGATGCGCGGCGTTGCGCAGGTAGCGCGTGTGGTTGTAGTCCCACGCCGTGAAGGTCTGGATCACGGCCGCGTGCTTGCCCGCGCGCGCGTCGAAGCCCGGCACCTCGGAGTCTTCCGAGGTGATGCTGCCGGACACGCCGGCGAAGACCTTGCCGGCGGGCGGCAGGAAGGGCGCTGCGTGAGCGCTCGAAGCGGCGAGGACGAAGCTCGCCGCGATCGACACAAGAGCCCCTGCGAGGCGCATAGATAAATGGGTCGGCAGCCCGGCCATACGCCTTTAGGAGTTCCCGCTTGGAATACCCCGACGGCGGGTATTTACGGAATTGCATGGCTTCCAGCGGCTTTGTACGTGCGGCGCTGGGAGCGTTTCTCTTGTGTGTGACCCTTGTCGCCGCCGGCTGCGGGAGCTCCGGCGGAGGTGGCGGGGGCAACAAGCTCGAGGTCGCGCTCCAGGACGACGCAGTTTTCTTGCAGCGGTCGTACTACGACCGCGACCGTGCCCTCGCCCAGGCGCAGCAGATGGGCGTCACGCGCCTGCGCGTGCTCGTGCTCTGGGCGCGCGTCCCGGGCGCGCAGCCTGACGCCAGGAGCACGCCGTCCAGGCTCAACTACGACTGGTCGAACTACGACAGCCTGATCGACGACGCCGCCAAGCACGGCATCCGCGTGCAGCTCGACCTCTCCGGACCGGCGCCCGCGTGGGCCAGCGGCAATCACAAGCAGGGCATCTACAAGCCGGAGGCCCGGCCCTTCGGCGAATTCGCGCTGGCGGCCGCCCGGCACTTCAAGGGCCGCGCGGACCGCTACAGCATCTGGAACGAGCCGAACTACGTGGGCTGGCTCGCGCCGCAGTCGAAGGAGCCGTCGCTCTACCGCGCGCTCTACATGCAGGGCTACAACGCCATCAAGAAGGGCGACCCCAGCGCCCAGGTGCTGATCGGCGAGACCGCGCCGTACGCCGAGTCCGGGCGCGCCATGGCGCCGCTCGAGTTCCTGCGCAAGGTCACCTGCCGGACCGAGATCTACGCGCCGGCCAAGCAGTGCACGCCGCTGCACGCCGACGGCTACGCCCACCACCCGTACGAGTTCGGTAACCCGCCGCAGGCGCCTTACCCCGGCGCGGACAACGTGACTGTGGGCAGCCTCGGGAGGCTCACGGGCGCGCTCGACAGGCTCTCCCAGGCCAAGGCGCTCACCACGCCGCAGGGCAAGCCGCTCGACATCTATCTCACTGAGTTCGGCTACTTCGCCACCGGCCCCGTGGCCGTCGCGCCGGCCAAGCGCGCGGACTACCTCAAGACCGCCTTCGACATCGCCGAGCGCAACCCGCGCGTGAAGGAGATGCTCCAGTACATCCTCGTCGCGCCGCCGGCGGGTGTGCGCTTCAACACCAGCCTGATAAGCCTCGACGGCAAGCCAACGCTGCCGTTCACGGCGCTCTCCAACTGGGTGCGCTCGAATGTGAAGAACGGCCGCGTGGAGCCCAATAGCGGCCCGATCTCGCTGCCCGCGGCACCCGGTTCCTGAGCAGCTCACCGCTAGGATGAGCTGCGATGGCCTCTAGACGCCAGATCTGGGTCGGAGGCGTGCCGATCGGTGGCGGCGCGCCCGTCGCCGTGCAGTCGATGACGAAGACGGAGACCGCCGACTACGACGCCACGATCAAGCAGATCCACGCGGTCGCGGATGCGGGCGGCGACATCGTGCGCTGCGCGGTCCCGCGCGACCAGGACGTCGAGTCGCTCAAGCGCCTGGTGGTCGACTCGCCGATCCCGATCATCGCCGACATCCACTTCAACTACACGCTCGCGCTGAAGGCGATCGACGCGGGCGCGCACTGCATCCGGCTCAACCCGGGCAACATCGGCGGGCCGGACAAGGTCGCCCAGGTGGCCGAGAAGGCCAAGGCCGCGAACGTGCCGATGCGCATCGGCGTCAACTCCGGCTCGCTGCCCAAGCACCTGCACGAGCTCGAGCGCGAGAACTCGGTGGAGGCGCTCGTGCAAGCCGCGGTCGAGTTCGTGGAGCTGATGGAGCGGCTCGAGTTCGAGAACTTCAAGGTGTCGATCAAGTCGACCAACGTGCCCAACACGATCGCCTCGAACCGGCTGCTGTCCGAGAAGATCCCGTACCCGCTGCACCTCGGCATCACCGAGGCGGGCACGAAGTGGTCCGGGTCGCTCAAGTCGGCCGTCGGCCTCGGCACGCTGCTCGCGGACGGCATCGGCGACACGATCCGCATCTCGCTCTCCACCTTCCACGCGGAGGAGGAGGTCAAGGTGGCATGGGAGATCCTCAAGGCGCTCAAGCTGCGTGAGCGCGGCCCGGTGCTGATCGCCTGTCCCACCTGCGGGCGCCTCCAGTTCGACATGGACACCGTCGTGGCCGAGATCGAGCAGCGGCTCGAGGCCTACGAGCAGCCGATCGAGGTGGCCGTGCTCGGCTGCGCGGTCAATGGCATCGGCGAGGCCTCGCACGCCGACTTCGGCATCACCGGCGCGAAGAACGAGGGCCTGATCTTCGCCGGCGGCAAGCCGCTGCGGAAGGTGCCCACGGAGCGTCTTGTGGACGAGCTATTCGTCGAGATCGACCGGTCGCTCGACCTCGGGCGCACAGAGGTCGACGAGGGCAAGGCCGCCGAGGGCGCGGAGTGGCTCGCCAAGATCGAGGAAGAGAACGCCGGCGACCTCACGCCGGAGCGTCTGGCGGCGCTAGAGGCCGCCAATGCGGACGGCACGGAGGGCAACGGCGAGATCAAGCCCGCGATGGGCCTCGGAGCCGGCTACAAGCGCATCCGCCTCGAGGAAGACCAGTCGCCCACCTCTGGGCGCCGCTTCACCCGCCGCTAGGGTCTCTTACCTCTCTTGCGCCGCCTCGGGCTCATAACAGCGCTCGCTGCCACGCTCCTCGTGGCGGCGCCTCAGGCGCATGCCAACTCGGACCTGCAGTCGGTCGTTCAGGACGACGCCGTGCTGCTGAACGGCTTCCCGGGTCCCTCGCTCGACATGATCAAGGGCCTCGGCGGCTCCACGATCCACACGCTCGCGTTCTGGAACAAGCTCGCGCCGACGCCAAACTCGACGCGCCGGCCGTCGCTCGACCTGACCAACCCGAAGAGCTACTCGGACGCCGCCTGGGCGCCGTATGACGCCCTCGTGCGCGAGGCGACCGCGCGCGGGATGCAGGTGCTGATGTCGCCCACTGGTTTCGCGCCGCACTGGGCCGAGTGCCGCGGCGGCCGCAACTGCAAGCCCGACGCCAGGCTCTACGGGCAGTTCGTCACCGCGCTCGCCACGCGCTACTCGGGCACCTATGCGGACTCGAGCGGGAACGTGCTGCCGCGCGTCAGCCACTGGTCGATCTGGAACGAGCCGGACCAGCAGGGCTGGCTCAACCCGCAGCCGCAGGCGCCCCGGCTCTACCGCAACCTCGTGTACGCGGGGCTCGCCGCGCTGAGGAAGACGGGGCACGGGGCGGACCAGGTCTACATGGGCGAGACCGCGCCGGTGGGCCGCGGCCACAGCACCGACCCGACCACCTTCCTGCTCAACCTCTTCTGCATGGACGCGCACGGGCAGCGGCTGCGCGGCAAGCCGGCACGGACGCAGGGGTGCACCCACTTCAAGCGCTTCACCGGCGTCACCGGCTTCGCCCACCATCCCTACAACACCAGCGCCACCGGCCCCGCGCTGCGCCCGGCGCACGGCAAGGGCGACATCACGCTCGCCACGATGGGGCGGCTCAGCAGGATCCTGCGCCTGGCCGCCCACCGTCACGCGGTGCGCGTCGGGCTGCCGATCTACATCACCGAGTACGGCATCCAGACCTCGCCGCCCAACCGCAAGTACGGCGTGCCCGTGTCGCGCCAGGCGATGTGGCTCAACCAGGCGGACTACCTCGCGTACAGAAACCGCGCCGTCCACAGCGTCGCCCAGTACGAGCTGTACGACGGCGGCAACCCGACGATCTTCACCACGGGGCTGCTCTTCCACAGCACGGTGGCGAAGCCGAGCCTCGACGCCTACCGGCTGCCGATCTGGACGACGCGCAAGGGCTCGCGCACGTCGATCTGGCTATGGGTGCGCCCGGCGGGGGGCAAGCCGCAGCCGGTCACGATCCAGCGCGACCTCGGCAGCGGCTTCGTGAACGTCGGCCAGACCACCACCGACCAGAACGGCTTCTCGAACATCAGCGAGGCGGGGACACGGGGACGCTGGCGCTTCGAGTGGACCGGCCCTGACCTGCTGCAGCACTTCAGCCGCGCCGCGAGCGTCAAGGACCACTAGACAGCCGAGTCGAGAATCTCGGCGTGCTCCGACTCGGGCGGGGTCCCGTAGGCGTACACGAGCAGGTCCTCGTCGCCGTGGTTCACGGACTGGAGCGGCGTGCCAGGCGGCACGTGGATCAGGGAGCCGGCGGGCAGGTCCTGGCGCTCGGGCGGCTCGCCCACGTACATCGAGAGCGTGCCGCGCAGCACGACGAACGTCTCCTCCTGGAGCGGGTGCCTGTGGCGGCGCCCCGCGGCGCCCGGCTCGTAGCGCCAGACGTTGGCGCGCGTGTGGGCGAAGCCGGCCAGCTCGCTCAGCTCCGCCACGTGGCGGGCCGGCTCGCCGGGCTCGTGGGGGCGAGTGATCCACTCCCACTGGTCTGGACGGACTATGCGGAACGGCACGGCGCCGGACTTTACTCAGGTGGATCCGGCACGCTCGGGCGGCCGGCCACGGCGTCCTCGAACCGCCGCCGCAGGCGACGGCCTAGCCGTGTGGGGTCGTCGAAGCGCTCGCGCGCGCGCCGCAGGCGGCGCGAGTCCGGGCGGTAGAACCAGCGCGCCCAGGGCGACTCGGGGTGCGCGAGCCGAACGGCTCCTACCACCCCCACGGGAAAGATGAAGAGGCCGACCGCGCCGAGCAGGATGCGGCGTTTGAGGAACGCCGCGATCGACACGGCGAGCGTCAGCCCGATCGCCGTGCTCACCGCCACCGCCGAGCCCGGGTTGTCGAGCGAGAAGGGCTGTACCCCGATCACCACCAGCACGCCGAGGACCGATACGAAGCCGATCGCCTGCACCGACGAGCGCCCTTCGTCGGTCCAGTAGACGTCGCTGAGGTGGGTCCAGAGCGCGAACTCGTCCATCGTGAGCCCCGCGCCGACGCCGAACGCGCCGGCCACTATCCCGCCCCACGGATAGTCGAAGTCGAGGCTCACGCCGACGAAGCCGGCGGCCAGCATCAGGCAGATTCCCCACACCAGATGGTGCAGGTGAACGCCGCCCTCGGTCTCGACGCCGCCGGGCCACCAGCTGAAGCGGCGCGTCATCCGAGCGCTCGTCCGGATCAGTAGGAACGCGATCAGGAACGCCGCCAGGCAGATGAAGGCGCGCTGGCGCCCGTGGTCGGCGACCACGCTGTCGTAAATGCGACCTACGGGGAAGAGGCTGGCGGCCAGCGCCATGGGTGAGCGACCAGTATGAGGGGTCGCTAAATAGACTCGGCGCCGAATGACCCGGCTCAGCAGCTATTTCCTGCCGACGCTCAAGGAGGCGCCCGCGGACGCCGAGGCGCTCTCGCACAAGCTGATGGTGCGCGCCGGGCTGGTGCGCCAGCTCGCATCCGGCATCTGGACCTTCCTGCCGGCCGGCTGGCGCGCCCACCGCAAGGCGGAGCAGATCATCAGGGAGGAGCTCGACGGGATCGGCGCGCTCGAGATGCTGATGCCCGTGCTGCAGCCCGCGGATCTGTGGAAGATCAGCGGCCGCTACGAGATCGACGAGCTGTTCAAGCTGAAGGATCGCCGCGAGGCCGAGCTGGTGCTCGGGATGACCTCGGAGGAGGTGCTCACCTGGCACGTCGCGCGTGAGATCCGCTCCTACCGCGACCTGCCGAAGATCCTGTACCACATCCAGACCAAGGAGCGGGACGAGCCGCGGCCGCGCGCGGGACTGCTGCGTACGCGCGAGTTCATCATGAAGGACTCCTACTCGTTCGACCGCGACGAGGAGGGGCTCGGCCACTCGTACGACCTGCACATTCGCGCGTACGACCGCATCTTCAGCCGCGCCGGGCTCAGGTGGTACCGGGTGGAGTCGGACGTGGGCATGATGGGCGGGGTTGGCGCGCACGAGTACATGGCGCCCTGTGCCGCCGGCGAGAACGACGTGGCACTCTCCGACGCGGGCTATGCGGCCAACGTCGAGATCGCGAGCGCCACGCCGCGGCCGGTGGACGGACTGCCCGAGGCGCTCGACGCGCCGGAGGAGGTGGAGACGCCCGGCACGACGACGATCGAGGCGGTGTGCAACCTGCTCGCGGTGCCGGCGGGCGCGCTGATCAAGGCGTTCCCGGTGATGGCGGAGGACAAGGGCCCCGTGCTCGTGCTCACGCGCGGCGACCACCGCCTCAACGAGATCAAGCTCCAGAACGCGCTCGGCGCGCCCACCCGCCCGGCCACGCCGGAGGAGGTGACCGGCGTCTTCAAGACCGTGGGCGGCTTCATCGGCCCGGTGGGCGCCGAGGTGGACGTGCTGTCCGACGAGGCGCTGCGCGGGATGCACGGGCTCGTGACGGGCGCGAACAAACCCGACTACCACCTGCGCGGGGTCGAGCCCGGGCGTGACTTCAACACGGACTGGGCCGACGTGCGCAGTGTCGAGGCGGGCGACACCGACCCAAGCGGCGCGGTGATCCGCATCGAGCCCGCCATCGAAATAGGCAACATCTTCATGCTCGGCACCCGCTACTCGGTCCCGCTCGGCGCCACCTACCTCGACGAGCACGGCACGGAGCACCCGATCTGGATGGGCTCCTACGGCATCGGCCCGGCCCGCATCATCGCCGCTGCGGTCGAGCAGTACGCGGACGACGCCGGCATCTCATGGCCGCGCTCGCTGTCGCCCTTCGACGTCGAGGTCGTAACCCTCGGCAAGGAGGGCGAGCCCGCGCGCGAGGTGGCGGAGCGCCTCTACGGGGAGCTGCTCGGGGCCGGGCTCGACGTGCTCTATGACGACCGCGACGCGTCGCCCGGGGAGAAGTTCGCCGACGCCGAGCTGCTCGGCTGCCCGCTGCGGCTCACCATGGGCAAGAAGGGCATCGAGGCGGGCGAGGTTGAGGCGCAGATCCGACGCGGGCAGGAGAAGCGATCGCTTCCGCTCGAGGGAGCCGCCGCGGCGGCCGCGGAGCTGTGGCGCGAGCTTCCCTGACCCGGAGGCGGCTGCTCGGGCTCGACCGCTCGGGCCCGCCGCCGCCCGAGACGGTCTCCGGAGCGCCGCTCCATCCCTGGACGCTGCCGAATGTGATCGGCTTCATCCGGATCGCGCTGGTCCCGGTCTTCCTGATCCTCGCGCTCGGGTCGGGCGACGGGCGGGACACCGCCGCCACCGTGATCTACGCGGTGATCGGCGGCACCGACTACCTCGACGGCATGGCCGCGCGCATCACCGGCCAGTACAGCCGCCTGGGCACGCTGCTCGATCCGCTGGTGGACCGGTTGCTCGTGCTGTCCGGCGTGGTGGTGGCTTACCACTTCAACCTGCTGCCCCGCTGGGCGCTGATCGTCCTGGCCGCGCGCGAGCTCGTGATGCTCGTCCTGACGCGCGTCGGAATGCGCCGCGGGATGGACCTCAAGGTCAACATGGTCGGCCGCTGGGCGGTGTGGCCGACGATGTTCTCGATCTTCCTGGCGATGGTGTCCACGACGTGGGTCGCGGACGTACTGCTTTACATTGGACTGGCGATGACGCTCTGGGCCACCGCCCTCTACTTCAGGGACGGGTGGAGGTCCATGCACCAGAACACTCAAGCTTGACTTGAATGTAGGGCTATACTCGCGCTTCGCCAACTAACCAGGGGACCGTGCCAATGGAGACCTTTCCCGATCTCGGGGCGCTGACGGATCAGGAGCTCAAGGAGCTGATTCAGCAGCTCACAGAGGAAGAGCAGGAGCTGTCGTACCGTCGGCGCATCTTGCACGGCAAGATCGACATCCTGCGAGCGGAGCTGGTCAACCGGCTGCGTAAGAAGCATGAGGTCGGGGAGCCAGTGATCACTGGCGCGGACGTCCAGCAGCTCACGGACATCCTCGCCGGCAAGGGCATGCCCGACGACGGCGACGAGGGCGACTCCGCCGACTGACAGGCGCGCTCATGCACTGTCCTGAGTGCGGCTTCGTCAACGCCGAGGGAGCGAATTACTGCCAGAAGTGCGGTTCGTTCCTGGGCGACGTAAGCGAGGGCGACACCACCGTCACCTACCAGCTCGACGAGACCGGCGAGCTGAAGCCCGTCGACCTCGAGCCCGTTGTGGCCGAGGGCGCCGCCCTGGTGATCCGATCCGGCGGCGGTCGCTCCGGCGAGAGCTTCGCGGTCGCGGGCGAGCGCATGACCATCGGGCGCAGCCCCGAGGCCGAGGTGTTCCTCGACGACGTCACGGTATCGCGCAACCACGCCCTGCTCGTGCGCCGGCGAGACGGCCTCTACATCGACGACCTCGGCTCGCTGAACGGAACCTATGTGAACCGGCGGCGGATCGAGTCGCACAAGCTCGTCGACGGTGACGAGCTCCAGATCGGCAAGTACAAGCTCACCTACCTCGAGAAATGACCCAAGACGTGGACCTCCCCAATCGCCGCCGACCGGGAACCGGGCCGGAGCGTCCGAGCGCCGAGGAGAGCGCGGAATCGCTGCGCGAGCGCGCCGCGCGCGCGGCGGCGGCGCCCGGCGGCAAGTCCCTGACCATCGGCGCCGTCTGCAAGCAGCTCGAGCGCGAGTTCCCGGACATCTCGATCTCGAAGATCCGCTACCTCGAGGACCAGAAGCTTCTTTCACCGCGTCGCACGCAGGGCGGCTATCGCCTCTACACGCCGGCGGACGTCGGGCGCCTGCGCACGATCCTGCGCCTCCAGCGCGACGAGTTCCTGCCGCTGCGGGTGATCCGCCAGGAGCTGGCGGCGGGCCGCGCGGACTCCGACACGCCGGGTGCCGGCGGCGCGCCCGATCCACGCACACTGCGCCGCTCGACCGTGGCGATGCAGGGCTCGGGCGCGGCCTACTCGCTCGCCGACGTCCTCGACGACACGGGCGCCGACGCCAAGCTCGTGCGCGAGCTCGAAGACTTCGGCGTGATCAAGGGCGAGCGGCGCGACGGCGACGTCTGGTACGACGACACCGAGCGCGAGGTGATCCGCGCGGCGCGCGAGCTGGCGCGCTTTGGCGTGGGCGGCCGCAACCTGCGCGTGTTCCGCACCTCGGCGGACCGCGAGGCGGCGCTGCTGGAGCAGATCCTGGCGCCGTCGCTGCGCTCCCGCAATCCGGAGCGGCGCAAGGAGGCGGTCGAGGCGCTCGAGAACCTGGCCGCGATCGCGTCCCACATGAAGTACCTGCTGCTGGTCAGAGATCTGCGGCGCTTGGCTTCCTAGCGGCGGCGTATCCACTGATGGACCTCCGGGATCACATCGCGAGCATCCCCGACTACCCGCGCGAGGGAATCGTCTTCCGCGACGTCACGCCGCTCTTCCTCAACCCCGAGGCGCTGCGGCAGGCCGTCGACGAGGTGTCCGAGTACGCGCAGTCGCTCGACGTCGACCTCGTAGTGTCGGCCGAGGCGCGCGGCTTCATGCTCGGCGGGGCGGTGGCTGTGCAGGTCGGCGCGGGCTTCATCCCGGCGCGCAAGCCCGGCAAGCTGCCCCGCGAGGTGAACACGGTCGAGTACGTGCTCGAATACGGCGTCGACGCGCTCGAGATGCACAAGGACGCCCTGGCCGGCGGGGCGCGCGTGCTCGTGCACGACGATTTGCTCGCCACCGGCGGCACCGCGGCGGCGCTGTGCGAGCTCGTGGAGCAGGCGGGCGCCGACGTGGCGGGCTGCGCCTTCATCATCGAGCTGGCCTTCCTCGAAGGACGCAAGCGGCTCGCGCCGCACGACGTCCGCAGCCTGATCGTCTACGACGAGGAGTAGCGCGTGCCGTCCGTGACGCGCTCCCGCACGATCGGGGCGGCGAGCCAGGAGCTGTGGGACGTGATCGCCGATCCGGCGCACCTGCCGCGCTGGTGGCCTGACGTGGTGCGCGTCGAGGACGCCACGCCGCTCGCCTGGACCACGGTGCTGAGCACCCCCAAGGGGGTTACGGTGCGCGCCGACTTCACGCGCACGGCCGCCACTGAGCCGCAACGCATCGCCTGGCGCCAGGAGGTCGAGGAGTCGCCGTTCGAGCGGATCCTGTCCGAGAACCGGACCGAGGTCGAGCTGCAGGACGCCGGCGAGCGCGGGACGAAGGTGAAGATCCACGTCGTGCAGCGGCTGCGCGGGCACTCGCGCTTCGGCGGCTTTCTCTTCCGGCGGGCGACGCGGCAGAAGCTCGACGCCGCGCTGGCCGGGCTGGCCGAGGCCGTGGAGGCCCCCTGAGCCCGCCCGCGATGCGCTGGTTCGGCTGGGGCGCGCCCGGCAGCACCACCGTGGAGCTGCCGCCCGCGGCCGGGCGGCTGCTGCGCGATGAGCTCGGCGCGGGCGAACGGCATACGCCGCCGGTGTCGCTCGAGGAGGTGCGCCTGCCGGAGCCGGCACTGGGCGCGGAGGCGCGCTCGCGGCTCGCCGGGATCGTGGGGGAGGAGCATGTGCTCGATGACCGCCTCACGCGCGTGTCGCGCGCCGCGGGCCGCAGCTACACGGACCTGATCCGCCTGCGCTCGGGCGACGGCTCAGGCGCCCCGGACGCCGTCGTGCGACCGGGCGGCACCGCCGAGGTGGCGGCCGTGCTCGCCGCCTGCGACGTCGAGCGGGTGGCGGTGGTGCCGTTCGGCGGCGGAACGAGCGTGGTGGGCGGGGTGGAGGCGCTGCGGGGCGGCTGCTCCGCGGTCGTCGCGCTCGACCTTGGCCGGATGGACCGGCTGCTCGGCGTCGACCGCGCCTCGCTGCTCGCCAGCTTCGAGCCGGGCGTGAGCGGCCCGCGCGCAGACACGCTGCTCGCCAGCCGCGGCCTCACGCTCGGCCACTTCCCGCAGTCGCACGAGTTCGCCACGATCGGTGGCTACGTGGCCACGCGCTCGGCGGGCCAGGCCTCCACCGGGTACGGCCGGATCGACGAGCTCGTGCACGGCGTGCATCTCACGGCCCCGGCGGGCGAGCTCGTGGCCAAGCCGCTGCCCGCCAGCGCCGCCGGCCCCGACCTGCGCGAGCTGATAGTCGGCTCCGAGGGCACGCTCGGCGTGATCACCGAGGCCACGCTGTCCGTGCGCCCGCTGCCGCAGCGGCGCCGCTACGAGGGCTGGTCGTTCGCCTCGTTCGAGCAGGGCTGCGATGCATTGCGGGCCATCGAGCAGTCCGGCCAGTCGCCGGACGTCGCGCGCCTGTCGGACGAGCGCGAGACGCGGCTGGCGATGGCGCTCGCCTCGAGTGGCTCGGCGGCAGAGCGGGCCGCCATGGCGTACGTGCGCCTGCGCGGCCAGGAGAACGGCTGCCTCGTGATCCTCGGCTACGAGGGCGGCGAGCGCGACGTCGCGCACCGCCGCTCGCACACGCGCTCGCTGATGCGCGCGAACGGTGGCGTCGCGCTCGGCGCGCGCCCCGGCGACGTCTGGCTGCGCGGCCGCTACGCGGGCCCGTACCTGCGCGATGCGCTGCTCGACCGCGGCGTGCTGGTGGAGACGCTCGAGACCGCCACCACCTGGAGCCGCCTCGGCGAGCTCCATCGCGCCGTAGGGAACGCCCTGAGCGAGGCGCTCGGCGCGCGCGGCACGCCGCCGCTCGTGATGTGCCATGTCTCGCACCTGTACGCGTCCGGCGCCTCGCTCTACTTCACGTTCATCGCGGCGCAGCAGGAGGGCGCAGAGCTCGAGCAGTGGCGCGCCGCCAAGACCGCCGCCAGCGACGCGATCGTGGCGCACGGCGGCACGATCACGCACCACCACGCGGTCGGTCGTGACCACGCGCCGTGGATGCGGGCGGAGGTGGGCGAGCTCGGCCTCGACCTGCTGCGCGCGGCCAAGGAGCGGCTCGATCCGCGCGGCATCATGAACCCCGGCAAGCTGCTGCCGGACCCAAGCCTGCAAAGCTGACCGCGTGGAGGCGGCCCGTAAGCCGGGCCGGGCTCGGGCGCTGACGGGCTTCGCGGCCCTCGGCATCTTCTGGGGGAGCTGGGGCGCCGAGCTGCCGGCCGTGAAGGCGCACGCAGGCGCGAGCGACGCCGCGCTGGGCGCCGCGCTGTTCTGCATCGGCGTCGGGCCGCGGGCGCGGGGTCCTGCCCGGCATCACGGTCGTGTTCGCGGGCTGCGGCTTCCTGCCCGCGCTGGCCCGCTCCCCGCTGGCGCTCGCCGCCGCACTGCTGCTGCTCGGAGCGGCGTCCGGCTCGCTCGATGTGGCCATCAACGCCGAGGGCGTGCGCTCCGAGGCCGTCGGGCCGCCCGTGCTGCGACTGGCGCACGGGGTCTTCTCGCTGGCCGCCGTCAGCTCCGCTCTGTGCGCGGGCGGCCTGCGGGCAGCGGGCGCGAGCCCCGCCGGCGTGTTCGGCCTGGCGTCGGGACTCGTGCTGGCGGCGGCGCTCGCCACGCTGCTGCTGGACCCCGCTCCGCCGAGCCGCGAGGAGGCGCCGCGCCTGCGCGACCTGCTGAGCGCCCCTTGGCCGCTGGTGGCGCTGGGCGGCCTCTGCGCGCTCGCGTTCTTCGTGGAGGGCTCGTGGCAGACGTGGGGCGCCGTGCACATGCAGTCCACGCTGGGCGCCTCGGCGGCGCTCTCGGCCGCCGCGCCCGCCCTGTTCGCGGCGTCCGCCGCCGCTGGGCGGATCGGCGGCCAGGCGCTGCGCGCGCCGGAGCGCCTGCTGCTGACGGGCGCGGCGTCGCTGGCGGCCGCCGGTACCGCCCTGGCCGCCACTGCCTCGTCGCCCGGCGTGGCGCTCGTGGGGATCGCGGCCGCGGGCCTGGGCACCTCGATCTGCGCGCCCACGCTGATCGCCATCGGCGGGCGCGGGGCGCGGCCCGAACGACGCGGCAGCGCGGTGTCCGTGGTCACCAGCGTCGCCTACCTCGGCTTCCTGCTCGGTCCCGCCGCGGTGGGCGTGGCCGCCAACGCCACCACGCTCAGAGCCGCCCTGGCGGGCGTGGCCGGGCTGGCGCTCGTGCTGGCGCTGCTGGCGCGGCGGGCGCCGGGAGCTCGCTAGCCGCCGCCCGGGGTGGTGCCAGTGGTGGTCTGCTGGTCGGCTGGGATCGGCTTGAGCTGGGCCCGCATCAGGACCTTCGAGGGCGTCCTCGGGTTCGAGCCCACCGCCTCGCGGGAGAGCACGACGTACTTGAACTTCGTGTAGTTGGCGGGTACGGCCCCGCGGCCCTGCAGGTTGCCCTGCTGGTCGGTGAACTGCGCGCCGAGCGGCGAGGCGTCGCTCTGAGAGTTGTAGAGCCACACCTCGTACGCGGTCTTCTTGTCGGTGGGCTCGAGCTTGGTGGCCTGCACCACGAGCTGGTGCTGCTTGCCCTGCTGGAGCACCACGGCGATGCCGGTGCCCTTGCCGCCGTTCTCCGCCTTCAGCACGCCTTCGCTCACGAGGCGCGTGGCCACTCCGCCCGTCGTGGTGGTGGAAGAGGCCGTCTTCTTGTCGCCGCCACCGCCGCTGAAGACACCCGTGATCAGCAGGATCACCACCACCAGCACCGCCACACCCAGCGCGCCGCCGATGATCCTGCGGCGCCGCACGATCGACTGCGCGGCGGGAGACAGCCCCGCGCCCGCCCCCGAGCGTACGCGCGTGGGAGCGGGGGCCTCGGGCGGTGGCTGCACGCGGGTCTTCGCGGGTGCAGGTTCCGGCTCTGGCGCAGGCTCTGGCTCTGGCTCGGCCGCCACGGGCTCCGCTGCCGGTGGAGGCGCCACCGCGGCTGGAGCGCTTCCATCCGCCTCGGGGATCTCGGGAATGCTGCCGTTGGGGTACAGGTGCCCGAGCGAGTCGAGCAACGAGTACGCCCACGCGCGCGCCGGCTCGGAGCGCTTGAGATGGCCCTTGGTGGCGGTCGCCTCGGGCCCGGTCTGCTGCCCGAGCACATAGTCGGCGATCTGGCCGCGCCAGTCGCCGTCCACGCGTGCGGCGGTCGCCGGCGCCAGATCGCCGAGCGCCTCGCGGGCGAGCTCGCGCACCCGCGCGGTCGGCATGCCGAGCATTCCCGACAGCTCGTCGTAGGTCTGTCCCCTCCCCACAACCAGCTCGAGAATGGCCCGTTGCTCAGCTGGAAGCTGATCGAAAGTGGCCATGAGCAGGCAGAAGGGTAACCTGCCGCGCGTGCTTGCCGACGAAGACTTTCCGAAGGAGACCCTCCACACCACTCTCGGGATCGAGCTCACCGAGCACGGAGACGGCTTCGTAAAGGGGCTCGTGCCGGTCACCGACCGGGTCAAGCAGGAGCTCGGTCTGGTGCACGGCGGGGTGTACGCGGCGATGGCCGAGGGGCTCTGCTCGGCCGGCACCTGGTTCGCCCGCCAGGGCGAGGGGATGATCGTGAGCGGGCAGCAGAACGACACGAGCTTTCTGCGCCCGATCACCGAGGGCACGGTCTACGCCGACTGCCGCGCGCGCCACCGTGGGCGCACCACCTGGGTCTGGGAGTGCGAGTTCACGGACGACGACGGCAGGCTCTGCGCGCTCGCGCGCGTGACCATCGCGGTTCGGGCGCCTCGGCACTAAGGATTTTCGCCTGCCATGGCGAACCAAAATCTCATGCTCAAGGACTTCAAGGCCTTCCTGCTGAGGGGCAACGTCGTCGATCTGGCCGTCGCGGTCGTGATCGGGGCCGCGTTCGGCGCGCTCGTCGCCGCGCTCGTGGCGGATCTCATCACGCCGATCATCGCCGCGATCTTCGGCAAGCCGGACTTCTCGGGCCTCACCTTCACGATCAACGGCAGCGTGTTCCGCTACGGCCACTTCCTGAACGCGATATTCGCGTTCCTCACGATCGCCGCCGCGGTCTTCTACTTCGTGGTGGTTCCGGTGAACGCGCTGATGGCGCGGCGTCGCACGGAGCCGCCGGTGGACGAGGCCGTGCGTTCGTGCCCGGAGTGCCTGAGCGACATCCCGGCAAGGGCGCGTCGCTGCGCCTTCTGCACGGCCGAGGTCGGCGCCGCCGCCTGACTGGACCAGGGGCTAGCTGCCGCGAAAGCGGTTGGTGATCGGCAGGCGCCGGTCGCGTCCGAATGCCTTCGTGGACACGCGGACGCCGGGCGGCGCCTGCCGGCGCTTGTATTCCGCCAGGTCGACCAGCCGGATCACGCGCTCGACATCGTCTCGCTCGAACCCCTGGCGGACGATCTCGTCGGCGTCGAGGTCGTGCTCGACGTAGGCCTCGAGGATCGGGTCGAGCACGTCGTAGGGCGGCAGCGAGTCGGCGTCGCGCTGCTCGTAGCGCAGCTCGGCCGATGGCGGCCGGTCGAGCACCGACGCCGGTACGAGCTCGCGCCCCGCCGTCTCGTTGCGCCAGCGGACGAGCTTGTAGACGTCGCCCTTGAAGACGTCCTTGAGCACCCCGAAGCCGCCCGCCATGTCCCCGTAGAGCGTGGCGTAGCCAACCGACATCTCGGACTTGTTGCCGGTGGTGAGCACGAGCCAGCCGAACTTGTTGGAGAGCGCCATCACGATGTTGCCGCGGATGCGCGCCTGAAGGTTCTCCTCGGTGATGTCGGGCTCCGTGCCGTTGAACGCTGGCTTGAGCAGCTCGTCGAAGCCGTGCATCGCATCCTCGATCCCCAGTTCGAGGAACCGCGAGCCGAGGTTCTCCGCGATCGCGTGCGCGTCGGAGCGCGTGCCCTCGGACGAGTAGGGCGAGGGCATCGACACGAACGTCACGCGGTCCGCCCCCAGCGCGTCCACCGCCACCAGCGCCACCAGCGCCGAGTCGATGCCGCCCGAGAGGGCCACCACCACGCGCGAGAAGCCGTTCTTGTCCACGTAGTCGCGCACGCCTAGCTCGAGCGCGCGGTAGAGCTCCTCCTCGGGCCCGAGCACCTCCGCCACCGTCCCGCCGACCTCGCCCGCGCGGCTCTCCGGCACCTCGAGCCGCGCCAGCGTGCGCACCCCGAGGCCCGCGCCGCGCCGGACCGCGGGGCGGTGGCGCGCGTCCTGCAGCCGGCGGGCGAAGATCGCGCTCGGATCGAGCGTGCACAGGGTGAGCGACTCCTGGAACTGCGGCGCCCGCGCGATCACGTCGCCATTCACGTCGATCGCCACGCTGTGGCCGTCGAACACGAGCTCGTCCTGGCCGCCCACCATGTTGCAGAAGAGCACGGCCACGTTGCTGTCACGGGCGCGCTGCACGAGCATCGCCTCGCGCTCGAGGCCCTTGCCCGCGTGATACGGCGACGCCGACAGGTTCACCACCACCCGCGCGCCCGCGAGCGCCTCGTCGGTGGCCGGGGGGCCTGGCTCCCAGATGTCCTCGCAGACCGTGAGGCCGATCGGGACGCCGTTGACCTCGATTAGGCCGCCCTCGTTGCCCGACTGGAAGTAGCGCTGCTCGTCGAAGACGCTGTAGTTGGGCAGGTAGATCTTGCGGTAGACGCCGGCGACCCGGCCGTCGGCAAGCACCGCCGCCGAGTTGTAGACGTCGTCGGCGCGCTCCGGGTAGCCCACCAGGGCGACGATGTCCTTGACTTCGCTCGCAAGCGCTGCCAGCACGCGCTCGGTGGCGTCCAGGAAGTCCGTCTTCAGCAGCAGGTCCTCGGGTGGGTAGCCCGTGAGCACGAGCTCGGGGAAGACCACGAGCTGGGCGCCCGCCTCCTTGGCGCGCGCAAGGCCCTCGCGGATCTTTGCCGCGTTGCCCTCGAGATCGCCGACGGTCGGGTTGATCTGGGCCAACGCCGCGGTGAGGAGCTCATCGCTCATAGCTCCAGTATGGCGAGCCGCGAAGCCGCTAAGGAGTCAGACCACGCCGCCGATGAGCATCCGCAGCTTGGTGCCGTTTTCGCTCGTTTCGAGATCGAAGCGTCGCGTGAGCTTCTCGATAAGGCTCATGCCCCGGCCACCCGTCGCGTCGGGCGCAGAGCGCTCGCGGTGACGGAAACGGCCGCGATCGCCGACCACGATGGTCAACCCGTCGTCCCGCCACAGGCACGTGACGGAGATCGGCGTCGCATCCTCGGTCGCCCCGTGGCGCATGGCGTTGGTCACGGCTTCGGTGGCCACCAGCTGCGCCTGGAAGGAGTCGGCCTGGTCCATGTCGTGCTCGGCGGCACGCCGACGGATAAATTCCCGCATTCGGGCGAGTTCCGATGGATCCGGTCGTAGTTCGAGCATGTCCCGCTGACCCGTCACGGTTGTTCGTGTTCCCGGCCATACGGGGCGCAAAACCAACCCAAGCAGGGGGCGTGGATCCGAGGCGCGGTACGCGGGCTCGCCCAAGCGGGGGAGCGCAGCTCCCGCGACCGTCCTGATGCCACAATCGGAGCCTGGCCTCGATCCCAAGCCCATCGAGCAACGGCATCCACCTCGGCCCGCTCGCGCTGCACGCGTACGGGCTCATGTACGTGTTCGCCGTGCTCGCCGCGATTTTGGTCACGCGGCGGCTGTGGGAGTCCCGCGGCGGCCAGCGCGAGCTGGTCTACGAGGTGGCGCTCGTCGGCTTCCCGGCTGGGCTGATCGGCGGGCGGCTCTACTTCCTGATCACGAGCTGGAGCGAGGCGCCGCACCACTGGTGGGGTCCGTTCGCGATCTGGGACGGCGGGCTCGGCATCTGGGGCGGCATCGCCGGCGGCGTGCTCGGCGGGCTGTGGGTGCTGCGCCGGCGCGGGGCGGACATCCCGGCCTTCATGGATGCGGCGGCGCCGGGGCTGCTCGTGGCGCAGGCGATTGGCCGTATTGGCAACTGGTTCAACCAGGAGCTGTTCGGCGGCCCCACCTCCCTGCCATGGGGGTTGCGGATCGACCCGGACCACCGCCCGGAGCGCTACCTCCAGTACACGACCTTTCACCCGACCTTCCTCTACGAGCTGATCTGGAACCTGCTCTTGGCGGCGGCGCTCGTGTGGCTGTGGAAGCGGCGGACGGTGCGGGCGCCGGGGATCTTCGCCCTGTATGTGTCGGGCTACTCGCTCGCGCGTATAGGGGAGGAGCTCCTGCGCGTCGACCCGGCGCACCACATCCTCGGCATGCGGCTCAACTTCTGGGTGGCGTGCCTGCTGTTCGCCGGCGGGCTCGCCTGGTTCGCGCGCATCCAGTGGGGCTGGAGACGGGCGCCGCGCGTGGCGGCGCTGCTGGCGGGGGCCGTGCTGCTGGCCTCGCTGAGCGGCTGTGCTTCGGGTGGCCGGGCTGCTGAGGGCGGCTCGGGCGCCGCCCGCGATCAGGCGGCGCCGATCGGTGCGACCGTCGCGCCGGTGCAGTCGGCGAGCTTCTGGGCGTCGACCTCGAACACCGTGTTCCCGTCGCCGCCGGCCGCCCATACGCGTCCCTCGTCGATCAGAGCCTGATCCATCACCACGGGGAGGCCGTGCGAGAAGGGCGGCACCCCGCCGGGCGAGAAGCCGGTGGCCGCGCGCACCTCCTCGGGGCTCGCCGGGCGCGCCTCGGCGCAGTCGAGCACCTGGCAGAGCGCGTCGGGGTCGATCCTCCGGGCGCCGCTCGCGACCACCACCACGGGGTCGCCGTCGGCCACGAACACGATCGACTTGGCGATCTGCGCGGGCTGGCAGCCCACCGCCTCGGCCGCCTCGTTGACGGTGCGCGTGGGGCGCTCGAACTTGGTCATGTCCACCTTCAGGCCGAGTTCGCGCGCGGCCCTGAGCACCCGCTCATGCATTCGGTCGCCTCCCTGCCAGCCGGCGTTCTCGTGGTCTTTCGAGGAAAAATGACGCTGCCGTCACATGTTGCACGACGTCGAAGATATTCGCCAGGCTGACTAAGTCGCGACGTGCCTCCGCTGGCGCGGCACTTTTGGGCGCGTGCCGGACGGCCCACCGAGCGTGACACCGGCGGCACGCGCCAGCTCCGCCAGCGAGTCCTCGAGGTCGCCCGCGAGATCGTCGAGGTCCGGCAGCGCATCCCAATCGCCGAGCAGGCCGAAGTTCATGCGCCCGTTGTAACTCATGATCGCGATGCCGAGCGCCTGGCCCTTGGCGAGCGGCACCATCGGATAGATCTCCCGCAGCTCGCGGCCGAGCAGGTAGAGCGGGAACTGCGGCCCGGGGACGTTCGTAACGACCAGGTTGAAGAAGCGCTCGGTCGAGACGAGCCGGGAGCCCTGCGCCATCAGGGTCGGCGGCGCGAACCCGCTCAGCTCGGTGAGTACCTGCGCGCCCACGGCCTGGCCTGAGCGCTTGACGCCCTGCATCGCGGCCGCGATCGTGGTGAGCCGGCGCTGCGGATCGTCCTCGCTCACCGGCAGGGGAGCCATCATCGCCGCGACACGGTTGCCGAGCGCGCCGCGCTCCTCCTCGCTGCGCACGCTCACCGGCACGAGCGCTCGCAGCGTGTCCACCGGGTCGGCGCCATTGCGCGCCATGTGTCGGCCGAGCGCGCCGGCGACGATGGCGAGCACCACATCGTTCACCGTCCCGCCGAGCGCGTTCTTGATCGCCTTCACGTCGTCGAGCGAGGCGCGTACCCAAGCGAAGCGACGGTGCGGCCCGATCTCCGTGTTGTAGGGCGACGGCGGCGGCGGGCGCAGCCCGGCCCAGGCCATCGCCCCGACGCCGACCAGGGAGCTGCCGGCCGCGCGCGCCAGCTGGCGCGGTGTGCGCCAGAGCGCCCGGAATGAGCGGGCGATCTCGCCGGGCACCGTGGCGCGCTCCACCAGCGCCTCCGCCAGGAGCTGCGCCTGCGCGGGCTCGGGTCGCGGCGTCCAGCGCGGCGCGTCCTCCAGCGACTCGGGCGGCTCCGGCGCGGCGTCGAAGATCACGCTGACGATGTCGACACCGGAGATCCCGTCCACGAGCGCGTGGTGGGTCTTGCTGAACAGAGCGAAGCGCGGCCCGTCGGGGCCGTCCTCGACGCCCTCCACGAGCCACATCTCCCAGAGCGGCTTGTCGCGGTCGAGCGGTTGCGAGAACACGCGCCCTGCCAGCGCCCGCAGCTGTTCCTCGCTGCCCGGCTTCGGCAGCGACGTGCGGCGGATGTGGTAGCGCAGGTTGAGGTGCGGGTCGTCGACCCAGCGCGGGCGGCCCTGCCCGAGCGGCACGAACGCAAGCTTCTGCCGGTAGCGCGGCACGACGTGCAGGCGCGCCTCGGTGGCGGCCACGAGCGCCTCGTAGTCGGGCGGCTCGCCGTCGAACAGCATCACTCCGGCCACGTGCATGTGCGCGCCGCCGTTCTCCAGATGGAGGAAGGACGCATCGAGTCCGGTGAGACGACCCTCGGCCATGGCGCGCGCCTACTCTACGCTTTCGCCCGGTGAATCCCCAAGAGCTCTTGCGCCCGTGGCTCGACGCCACCCTCGGCAACGGTTTGCGTGACGCGCCGCTGTTCGACGTCCACACCCACACCGGCCAGAACGACCCGGACGGGATGAAGGCGACGCTCGAGGAGCTCACGGGGATGATCGATTCGGTGGGCGGCCGCGCGGTGTTCTTCACTATGCACGAGCCGGACGGCTACCCCGAGGCCAACGACCGTGTGCTCGCCGAAGCCGAGCGCAGCGGCGGGCGGCTCGTGCCGTTCTGCCGCGTGAACCCGCACGACCACGCGCCCACCGAGGCGCGCCGCGCCCTCGACGCCGGGGCCCGTGGCATCAAGCTGCACCCGCGCGCAGAGCAGTTCACGCTCGACCACCCGCAGGTGGGCGAGCTGTTCACGATCGCGGAGGAGCGCGGCGTGCCGATGCTGATACACGCCGGGCGCGGCATCCCGGCGCTCGGCAAGCACGTGGTGCAGCACGCCGAGCGCCACCCGGGCGCCAACGTGATCCTCGCGCACGCGGGCATCAGCGACCTCGCCTGGATCTGGCGCAACGCCGCCGAGCTGCCCAACCTCTTCTTCGACACCTCGTGGTGGAACCCGACAGACCTGATCACCCTGTTCTCGCTCGTCCCGCCCGGCCAGGTGCTCTATGGCAGTGACGCCCCGTACGGGCGGCCGGTGTTGAGCGTGACGCTGGCCGTGCGCAGCGCGCTCGAAGCAGGCCTGTCGGAGGACCAGCTGCGTTCGGTGCTCGGCGGCCAGATCGAGCGCCTCTTGGGCGGCGAGCCCGCCGCCGATATGGGCCCGCCGCCCGGCTCGCCCGAGGTCGAGTCGAATCTGCTGCTCCAGCGCGTCTTCTCGTCGCTCGTCTTCTCCTTAGCGGGCGCGTTCTCGGGCGTGCCGGAGATGGCGGGCGAGGCGATGGGGCTGGCGCGGCTGGCGTGCGAGGTGGGGGACGAGGCGCCCGAGGCGCCGGTGTGCCGCTCGGTGCTCGCCACCCTCGAGGTGGTCGACAAGCTCGGCGGCCCGGCCGAGCTCGGACGCGGCAAGCCCGCGCTTGGCGCCCTGCTGATGGGCCTGTGCGTCGCCGGCACGCCCAACGTGGCCCTGCCACCGCCGCCCGTGGCGGTCGACGTGGCCGAGCGCAGCGCCTAGCCTCCACCAAAGGTCGAGTACACAACTTCGCTTGTGTGACGGAGATCACAGTCACATACCCGAAGTGAGGGAACTCTCGGGACTGTTGTTCGAACGGCCCTTGTCGTTTCGCCGGCTTCCTATCTAGCGCCGGCGGGCGGGAGGACCGCCTTTCCTCGTTGCACGATGCGGCGGGGACAGACGGGGCGAAATCGGCCGCCAATCCGGCCGTAGCGCGCGTTGCGCGTGCCTGCAGCCAAGCCGCAGGCAGGGGCTGAGAAAGGGATCGAATGCAGTCTGATACCGCTGCGCCTGCGCGCAGCACCGGCCGAGGCGCGATCGCGCCGGGGGCAGCCGCAATGGCCATGACGGCCATCGTGGTGGGCTCCGCGCCGGCAGAGGCCATCGCACCGGCTCCGGCGACCGCGTCGCAGCCGTTGCAGGCCAAGTTCAAGCGAAAGAACGTGTTGTACGGCGGGCGTGTCCCCGTGGCCGGTTCGCTGCTGACCAAGCAGCCCGGCCGCCGGATCCTCGTCCAGGCGAGCAAGCAGCGCCGCTGGCACACAGTCGCCCGGACCAAGACCGGTCCAGCCGGCAGTTTCCACGCGAGCTTCCGGCCCCACGGCCTCGGCCGCTACCGGATGCGCGTGCGGCTGGTCGGCCCTGTTGCGGCGGACGCCACCGCCGGCGTGAAGGCCTCGGCCATCCACGCCCGCGGCAAGCTCACCGTCTACCGCCAGTCGGTCGCGTCCTGGTACGGCCCCGGCTTCATCGGCGGCCGCACCGCCTGCGGGACGACGCTCGGCGCCGGCACCATGGGAGTCGCCAACAAGTCGCTCCCCTGCGGCTCCCGCGTGACCTTCCACTACCACGGCCGCACGGTGAACGCCCGCGTCGTGGACCGCGGCCCCTACGTGAGTGGCCGCGAGTGGGACCTCACCCCAGCCGTAAAGGAGCGGCTTGGCTTCCCCTCGACCGGCACTGTCTGGTCGACGCGCTGATCTGAGCGGCGGCGCGCTACAGCGCCAGCTCGAGCTGCCCGGCCGCCGCCGCGCTCAGCTCGCCCTTGTCGAGTCCCGCCACGCTCACGCCCAGGAGGCGCACCGGGCGCGGCGGGTCGAACTCGCGCAGTAGCTGGCGGGCCACGCTCAAAACCGTGTCGAGCTCGTTGGTGGCTGCCGCGATGCTGCGGGCGCGGGTGTGAGTGGAGAAGTCGTCGAGGCGGATCTTGATGCCGATCGTGCGGCCGGACTGCCCCGCCCTGCCGAGCGTGGCGCAGAGCTCGCCGGTGAGCTTCTCCAGCACGGGCTCGAGGGCGTCGAGACCGCGCAGGTCGTGCTCGAACGTGGTCTCGCGCGACTCCGACTTGGCCACGCGCACGGTCTCCACGAGGCGCTCGTCCTCGAAGCGCGCCAGCCGCGCCAGGTGCGGCCCGAGCCGGCCGCCGAACAGCTCGGCGAGCTCGTTCTCGGGCGCCTCGGCGAGCGCGCGCAGGGTGTCGATGCCGCGCTGGGCGAGCTTCTCCGCCGTCTTCGGCCCGATGCCGGGCACAAGGCCGGGCGGCTTCGGCCCGAAGCGCTCGACCGCCTGCTCCCTGCTGAGGACGACGAAGCCGTCTGGCTTGTCGGCGTCCGAGGCCATCTTCGCGACCAGCTTGTTTGGCCCGATGCCGATCGAGCAGCCGAGTCCGGTGCGCTCGTGGATCGCGGTCTGAACGCGCCGCGCCGCGGCCTTCGGGCGCTCGATGCCGGTCAGGTCCAGATAGGCCTCGTCGAGCCCGACCACCTCCACGCGGTCGATCTGCTCCTTGAGCACCGCCATCAGCTCGCGCGAGCGCGCCCGGTAGTGCTCGAAGTCGGGCCGGATGAAGACCACGTGGGGACAGCGCCGGCGCGCCCAGGCGGCCGGGGTGGCGGAGTAGATCCCGAACTTGCGCGCCTCGTAGCTGGCCGTGGTGACCACCGCGCGGCCACTGGAACCCGCCACCACCACGGGCTTCCCGCGCAGCTCCGGCCGCCGCTGGAGCTCCACGCTCACGTAGAACGCGTCCATGTCTATGTGCGCGATGCAGCGGCCCACCGAGGGTGCGAACGCTAGTTCGCAGGGCGGATGGTCAGCCCGGCTGGCGGACCGGCCGGACGAGGATCTCGTTGACCTCGACCCGCTCCGGCTGGGACAGCGCCCACATCACGGCGCCCGCGATGTCGTCGGCCTCGAGCGCGCCCGTCGGCCTGTTGTCGAAGAACGGCGTGTCGACCATCCCCGGCTCGATCAGCGTCACGCGAATGCCGCTGTCGGCCACCTCGGCGCGCAGCGAGTGGCCCATCGCCGTGACCGCATGCTTGGTGGCCGAGTAGAGCGACCCCGGCAGGTTCACGCGACCGGCCACCGAGCTCGTCAACACGAAGTGGCCCGCGCCGCGCTCGCGGAAGTGGGGGAGGGCGGCGCGGATCGTGAGCGCGCAGCCGTACACGTTCGTGTCGATCATCGCCTTCCAGAACTCGACGCTCTCCTCGAGGAAGCCGCGCTTGGCGCCGAAGCCCGCGTTGGCGAACATCGCGTCGAGCCCGCCGAAGCGCTCGAGGGCGGCGGCGACGAACGCCTGCTGGTCGTCCCAGTCGGTCACGTCGCAACGCAGCGCGAGCGCGTGCTCGTCGCCGCCGAGCTCGGAGGCGAGCGCCGCGAGCTTGTCCTCGGAGCGCGCGCCGAGCACGACCTGCCAGCCGGCCGCCACCGCCTGGCGCGCGGTGGCGGCGCCGATGCCGGTGCTTGCTCCTGTGATCGCGAGGACGGGCATGGCGGCTGTTTGTATCACCGTTAGGCTGCGACGGATGGACGACCCGACCCGCGCGCGCTTTCCCGACGTCCCGTCGGACAGGGGTCACTACGAGAGCTTCTACCTGCGCGCGGCGCATCCGTCCGAGCCGCTCGGGATCTGGATTCGCTACACGGTGCACAAGCGGCCGGGCGCCGAGCCGACGGGTTCGCTCTGGTTCACGCTCTTCGATGCGAACGCCGACGGCCCTTGGGCGTTCAAGCTCACCGAGCCCGGCCCGCGCCTCCCGAGCGGCGCCTTCATCGAGATCGCGGGCGCGACCTTCGGCCCGGACAGGGTGGCGGGCAAGGCCGGCGACGCCGCCTGGGGGCTCACGTACAGCGGCGACCGCGAGCCGCTCTTCCACCTGCCGCGCGACTGGATGTACACGAAGGGCTTCCCCAAGACGAAGACGCTCAGCCCCACGCCCGCCGCGCTCTTCAGCGGCAGCGTGACCATCGCGAGTCGCAGGCTCGAGCTCGACCGCTGGCCCGGCATGGTGGGCCACAACTGGGGCTCCGAGCACGCGGAGCGCTGGGTCTGGATGCACGGCATCGGCTTCGAAGGCCACGGCGAGGACACGTGGATCGACGCCGCCGTCGGGCGCGTGAGGGCCGGCCCGCTGAAGACGCCGTGGATGGGCAACGGCGGCATCTCGCTCGACGGCACCCGCTACCGGCTCGGCGGCATCGAGAGGACGCGTGCGATCCGCGTGAGCGAGCGCCCGACGCGCTGCGACTTCCTCCTACCAGGTAACAAAATCACCGTTCGCGGGACTGTTAATTCGGACGCGAAGAACTTCGTGGCCTGGGTCTATTCCGACCCGGGCGGGTCTCAGCACAACACCGTCAACTGCTCCATCTCCACGATGGAGCTGACGGTGAGCCGCGAGGGCCAGCAGGACATCACGCTGGCCACTGGCAGCGGCGCGAGCTACGAGCTCGGGATGCGCGAGACCGACCACGGGATCCCCGTCCAACCCTTCACTGATGGCTAGCATCGGAGATGAAATGAGCACCGAGAACATTCAGAAGACAGACGAGCAGTGGCGTGAGGAGCTGAGCCCCGAGCAGTACGCGGTTCTGCGCAAGAAGGGCACGGAGCCCCCGTTCAGCGGACGCTACGTGGACAGCAAGGATGACGGCACCTACCGCTGTGCCGGCTGCGGCGCCGAGCTGTTCAGCTCGGACACCAAGTTCGAGTCCGGCACCGGTTGGCCGAGCTTCTACGAGCCCACCGAGGACTCGAACGTCGAGCTGGTGGAGGACCGCGGCCACGGCATGGTGCGCACGGAGGTCGTGTGCGCCAGTTGCGGCGGCCACCTCGGCCACGTCTTCCCCGACGGGCCGCGCCCGACGGGGCAGCGCTACTGCATGAACTCCTGCGCGCTCGAGCTCGACACGAGCAAGTAGCGAGCGCAACCCGCCTACAGTCCTGCCGGTGAAGCCGCGACTTCGCCTTCACCGGCAGGCGTTTCGGGAGGATCCCGCGCTCGACGTGGCGCTCTCGCGCGCGGTGCTTCAGCGGGTCGCCGATGGCGAGCTGCCGGAGACGATCCGCATCACGCGCCCGCCGGCGATGGTCGCTTTCGGGCGCCAGGATGTGGCGAGCGAGCGCTACGGGGAGGGCGTCGCGGCTGCCCGGGCCACCGGCTTCGAGCCGATCGAGCGGCTGGCCGGCGGGCGCGCGGCCGTGTTCCACGAGAACACCATCGCGATCGCCCACGCGCGGCCGGACGCCGACCCGCAGGCGCACATCTACCCGCGCTTCGAGGAGTCGTCCGAGTGGCTGCGCGCGGCCCTCGCTGCGCTCGGCGTGGACGCGCGCGTGGGTGAGGTGCGGGGCGAGTACTGCCCCGGCGGCTACAGCGTCAACGCCCGCGGCCAGAAGAAGCTCGCCGGCATCGGCCAGAAGCTGATCAAGGGCGCTGGGCACCTTGGCGGGGTGCTCGTCGTGGGGGAGAGCGCGCGCGTACGCGGAGTGCTCGTGCCGGTGTACGCGGCGCTCGGTCTCGAGTGGAACCCGTCCACCGCCGGCGGCGTGCAGGACGAACTGCCGGAGCAGACCATGGACGACGTCGAGCGGGCCCTGGTCTCGAAGCTCAGTGAGGCGTACGAGCTCGAGGAGGCGGAGCTCGACCCGCAGACGATCGAGATCGCCCGGCGGCTGGCGCCCGAGCACCGCTCGCCGGCCTAGCCGGCTAGCGCTTGCCGACCGCGACCCGCACGGGGCGGCTGGCGTCCACGCCGAAGAAGTTGTCGCCCCCGAACAGCGCACGGAAGACGCCGCCGCGGCGCAGGCGGACGCGGCTGCTGTAGGTGGAGGCTGCCGTGACGGTCGTGCTGCTGATCGTCTTGAAGTAGCCGTTGTGGTCCATCTGCTGGATCAGGACCTTCGATCCGGGGTGCGCGGGCGCGCTCGCGCCCGTGAACGTGACCACGCCCTTCTTGTGCACGCGCGTGTGGCTCGCCCTGAGCGACAGCTTGAGCGGCAGCTTCACCAGCTTGTCCTTGCTCTGCACGGGCGTGGCCGTTTGCCAGATCGCCCGGTACTCCGTGTTCTGGCTGATCGAGGTGTGGTAGCTGAAGTAGCCCTCGAAGTCGGTCGTGAGCGTCGCCACCTGCACCCAGCCGGTGAACGGGAAGTTGCTCGAGTAGAGCGTGACCGTCTGGGCCGCCACGAGGCTTTGATCCGCGCTGTCCGGCAGCTCCGCGTGCCCGTACACGTAGGCGTCGCCGTAGGGCTTGGGGTAGAGGTGGCCGCCGAGGACCACGGTCGGGACCGTCGGGCCCGCGGCCCGTGCGGTGCCCGCGCAGAGCACGGCAAGCGCGACCAGCACCGCGGCGGCGGCGGAGATCAGACGGGAACTTCTACCTGCCATCGAACGGTTCAAAACGGGAGAAGCGGAAAGGTATCGGTGGAGGCGGGCAGCGGGGGTCGATTGCTAGCTTACGTTTACGTAAGAAACGCATGGCGCTCGCAGACACCACAACCACCACACAGCGCCGGCGCCGCCTAGGCGTCGACGCAGACCACCCCAACTACAAGTGGTGGGCGCTCTCGTGCACGAGCCTCGGGATGCTGCTCGCCACGATCAATTCGGGCACGCTGATCATCGCGCTGCCGGATCTCGAACGCAGCCTGCACACCTCGCTGCTGACGCTCGTGTGGGTGATCCTCGTGTACATGATCGCGTCGACCGTGCTGGTGCTCTCCGCCGGGCGCCTGGCCGATCTGTTCGGCCGCAAGAAGGCCTATGTCGGCGGCTTCCTGGTGTTCGCGCTGGCGTCGCTCGGCGCGGGCTTCGCGAGCGGCGGTACCGAGCTCATCCTGTGGCGCGTCGTGCAGGGCATCGGCGGTGCCTTCCTGTTCGCCAACTCTGCCGCGATCGTCACCGATGCCTTCCCGCGCGAGCAGCTGGGCCTGGCGATGGGGACGAACACGATGGTGGCCGCGGTCGGGCTCGTGATCGGCCCGGTGCTGGGCGGCGCACTCGTGGCGATCTCCTGGCACTGGGTGTTCTGGTTCAACGTCCCGCTCGGCATCGCGGGCAGCCTCTGGGCCGGCTTCGTGCTGCACGAGCTGTCGAACCCGGACCCCGAGCGCAGCCTCGACCTGCTGGGCACGACCGCCTACGTGCTGGGCCTCACCGGGCTCGTGCTCGGCATCTCAAAGGGCGGCCTCTCGGGCTGGGACAACCCAACGGTGATCGTCAGCCTGCTCGTCGCCGTGGTGCTGCTGCCCCTGTTCGTGGTGATCGAGAAGCACCAGCGGGCACCGATGCTCGACCTCACGATCTTCCAGAACAAGTTGTTCGCGGCCGCCTCGGGCGCGGCGTTCATCAACGGGCTCTCGCGCTTCGCCCTGATGTTCATCTTCGTCTTCTACTTCCAGGGACCGCAGGGCGACACGCCGATCATCGCCGGCGTCAAGCTCGCGCCGATGGCCATCGCAATGCTCATCTCCTCGCCGCTCGCGGGCATCGCGGCCGACCGTCACGGCTCACGAGGCCTCGCGGCGGCGGGGATGGTGGTCAGCGCCGCGGGTCTCGCCGCGATGACGACGCTCCAGATCGACTCGCCCTACTGGCAGAGCGGCCTGTGGCTATTCGTGGTGGGCATCGGCTCCGGCATGTTCAACAGCCCGAACACCGCGGCGATGATGGGCGTCGTGAGGGCCGACCGGCGGGGCATCGCCGCCGGCGCGCGCGTGATGCTCCAGAACACCGGCGCCGTGATCTCGATCGCCTTCGTGATCGCGATCCTCACCGCCGCGGTGCCGAAGACCGTGATGTTCAAGATCTTCTCCGGCCTCACCAAGGGGCTCTCGACGAGCAAGCTCGACCCGTTCATCCAGAACATGCACATCGCGCTGTGGGTGCTGGCGGCGGTGTCGCTGCTCGGGGCCGTGGTGTCGATGATGCGACCGGCGCACGTGCGCGAGCCATCATGAGCGAGCGCCGCCTGCGCATCGGCGAGGTGGCCGAGCTCACGGGCACCACGCCGCGGACGATCCGCTACTACGAGGAGCGCGGCCTCCTGCCGGCTGCGCAGGACCGCGAGCTCGGCAAGCGCCGCAGCTACAGCGAGGGCGACGTGGAGCGGCTCAAGGAACTGCTGCGGCTGCGCGACCTGCTCAACCTCAGCCTCGAGGAGTTGAGCCAGCTCGTGGCCGCCGAGGCCGCACGCGCCGCGCTCAGGCGCGAGTTCGAGGAGACCGATGATGTCGACCGCCGCCGCGCGCTGCTCGACGAGGCCGCCGAGCACATCTGCAACCAGCTCAAGCTCGTGCGCGGACGCAAGCATGAGCTCGAACGGCTCGAGCGCGAGCTCGTGGCCCGCCAGCGGCGCGTGCGCTCGCGCCTGCGCGAGATCGACGCGGAGGACGCCGCGGCGTGACCAGCGCTGCTGTGGCAGCCGCCCCTCGTGAGGGCGTGGATCGCCGCGGCATGGGCGTCCTCGCGCTCGGCCACATGATGGTCGACTCCTGCCAGGGGGCCGTGCCGGCGCTCTTGCCCTTCCTCGTCTCGCAGCGCGGCTACTCGTACGCCGCGGCGTCGGGGCTCGTGCTCGCCGCCACCGTGTCGTCGTCGGTGATCCAGCCGTTCTTCGGGCACTTCTCGGACCGCCGCTCGCTGGCCTGGCTGCTCGCCGTCGGACCGGTGGTGGGGGCGGTGGGGATCGCGCTCGTGGGGATCACGCAGACCTACCTGATGACGTTCCTGGCCGTCGTGCTGAGCGGCATCGGCGTGGCCGCATACCACCCGGAGGCATCGCGCTTCGCGAACTACGTGTCCGGCGCAAAGCGCGCGAGCGGGATGAGCCTGTTCTCGCTCGGCGGCAACATCGGCTTCGCGCTCGGCCCGGTGCTGATCACGCCGCTCGTGCTCGGGTTCGGCCTCAGCGGGACGCTGTTCATGGCGATCCCGGGGACGCTCGTGTCCCTCGTCGTGCTGTCGAACCTCTCCCACCTGATCGCGTTCCGGCCGGCCAAGGCGACGGATCCGCAGAACATCGGCAGCCCCGACGACGACTGGTCCGGCTTCGTGCGGCTGGCGGGCGTGATCGCGTTCCGCACGTTCGTCTACTTCGGGCTGCTCACGTTCGTCCCGCTCTATTACACGGGGGCGCTCGACGCCTCCAAGGCCGCGGCCAACACGGCGCTGACGCTCATGCTGGTCGGCGGCGCGGTGGGCACGCTGTTCGGCGGCCCGCTGGCCGACCGCTTCGGACGGCGCGCGGTGCTGTTCGGCTCAATGAGCGTGCTGCCGCCGCTGATCCTGCTCTTCCACGCCTTGAACCCGCCCGCCTCGACGATCGAGATCTTCTTCGTCGGCGCGGCGATCATCGCCACCTTCAGCGTGACCGTGGTGATGGGGCAGGAGTACCTGCCGGGGCGGATCGGGACCGCGTCGGGCGTAACGCTCGGCCTGTCCATCGGTCTCGGCGGCCTCGGCGCTCCCGTGCTCGGGGTAGTGGCCGACAAGTGGGGGCTCAACGCCACCCTCTACGTGCTCGCGCTGCTGCCGCTCGGCGGCCTGGTGCTGACGTTCACGCTGCCCCCGGCGCGCTCGCGCCGATCTGCCGTAGGATCGCCACCGGCATGGGAGCCATCAACACCACCGCCGGCCCGGTCGACGACGGCGAGCTCGGCCTCACGCTGATCCACGAGCAGTGGACCAGATGATGGTCGAGGCGCCCCGGCCCTGGCTGGCCGCGTGACGTCGGCGCCCGCCAACTCAGCCGAGCGCCCCACTGCCGACGACGCCTTCCGCCTCGCTCGGCGCAAGTTCCTGTCGGCCGAGCGGATCGACATGAGCGCCCTGGCCGGCGAGCTGGGCGTGAACCGCGTGACGCTCTACCGCTGGGTGGGCTCACGCAACAAGCTGCTCGTCGAGGTGGTGTGGTCGGTGGCCCAGAGGACGCTCGAGAACGTGGACGCGGGCGTGAAGGAGCGCGGCTCCGAACGGGTCGTGCAGGTGGTCACGCGCTTTCTCGATGCGGTGATCACCAGCGCCGCGATGAAGCGCTGGCTGGCCGAGGAGGGCGAGCTCGCGATGCGCCTGCTCACCCGCCACGACACCGGCTTCCAGCCGCGCCTGATCGACTGGATCCACGGCCTGCTGCGGCAGGAGAGCGACGCCGGCCGGTTGTCCCTGCCCGCCGACCTGCGCGAGGTGGCCTACGTGATCGTCCGCCTGATCGAGTCCTACACCTACCTGGACCTGATCACGGGCGAGGACCCCGACGCGCGCCGCGCCGAGCCGATCCTGCGGCTGCTGCTGCGCTGACGCTTACAGCGGCAACGAGGCATCAAGCCTCATGCGATCCATCTAATCCACCCATACGGTGGCAAAGATGGATCTCGTCGCTGTCGAGGCCTGGGGGTCGCGTGCCTAACCGCTGCCGTAAACGCCGGTGCCCTGAGGCGTTCCAGCCCCACCAGGACCATCGGGCGTCGTGTCGACCTTCAGATACGAGTAGTCCCCGGAAAGGCCGTCCGTCGAGGTCATCCCGGGGCAGTCGGCGCGCATGTCCTCGCAGTCGAAGCGGCCGCCGCCCGGCAGCCCGATGTCGAGCCGCGAGCGGTAGTAGAAGGAGAACATGTTGGGGTCGCCGTTCGGGTCGACGGCGCCCTCCTGAGCGTCGTCGCGCCAGCGCTCCGTCAGCAGGCGCTTGACCGCTCCGGCGTCGCCCTTCACGTAGCGGTCGAACCAGGCCGTCGTGTACCAGGCGATCTCGTCGGCGCCACGCAGCGACGCCGTGAACGCCGGGTTCGGGATGAAGCTGAAGTCGTAGTGAGTGCCGCCGCGGATGATGATCTCGCCGGTGTCCACGCCGTCCCTCGAGTATGCAAGCGACTCCGTGCTCTTCGCCAGCGGGTCCGGGTCCGAGGTGTTGGGCTCGGGCGGGATGAAGTAGTCCGCCGACATGCCGAGCGCGGGCTTCGTGACCGCCGGCACCGTGCGCTGGGAGGGGTCGACGCAGCCCTGCTCCTGGGGACCCCCGCCGCTGGCGCCCGTGGACGCGGCCGGGTTGGGCTCGGCGAGGTTGTCCCACGCCACGATCGCCTTCACGCGCGGGTCCCACTGCCCGATGTACGAGACGCCCGCCGCACCGTACGAGTGCCCGGCGATGCCGAGCTTCTTCGCGTCGAGCAGCTTCCAGAACGGGTTGTAGGCGGCGTCGAGCCCGGCCGCTGCGCGCCGGTCCTGCTTGGCCGCGTGGCTCGTGCCGCTCGCGCACGAGGGGACGGGCTCGTACGGGTGCGACGGATTGGACAGGAAGAAGTCGATCGCGTTCTCGGTGCCGTCGAAGAACGGGCGGCCGTCGCTCTGGGCGGGCGTGCCCTCCTGCTGGTCCGGTGACTCGCCCTGCGTATCCGACTGGCCCTGGCCCTGCGGGTCGAAGGTGAGCACGACGTAGCCGTCCTTGGCGAGCGCCTGGGCGGCGTACCAGTAGAGCTGCTCGTCCGCCTGCACCGAACCGTTGGTGATCACGATGCCGGGGCGCTTGGCCGGACCCGCCTTGGTGGCCCACACGTGACCGGAGAGCGTCGCGCCGTTGCGCGCGGTGAAGAGGACCGGCTGGACGATGCCGTAGCCGTTTGTCTGCCAGTCGTAGAGGCGGACGTCGCCGGCGCAGCCGTCGTTGCCGTTCCAGCAGAGGTCGCTGACGAACTCGCGCTCCGGGTCGGCCGCCTGCATCTGCAGCGCGCCCAGTCCGTTCTGCTGGCTGATCAGGCGCAGCTTGGCCTGGTACTCGGGCGTCGTGTAGATCGCCTGGCGCTCGAGGCCCTTCGAGTAGTTCTCGCCCTCCACCGCCGGGTCGAACGCGTACGCCGCCGCCGCTCCCACCAGCAGAACGGCAGCCGCCACTCCCGCAACAACCCATCCCCGCATCAGGCCCCCGCCTTTCGTCACGGTTTAGATCAGCGCCGGCACCCTAGCAACACATAGTGCGATCTGTTGCAGTTCCCTGCGGGGTGTAAGACTGCGCATCATGCTCGGCCACATCACCGATCCGCAGGCCGAAGGAGGACTCGACCGCCGCGAGCTGCCCGACCCGGTTCCCGGCGACCACGACGTGCTGATCAGGGTCGCGGCCTACGCGGTCAACCGCGGCGAGCTGAGCCTGCTCGAGCAGCGCCCCGACGGCTGGCTGCCGGGACAGGACCTGGCGGGAACGCTGGCGCGAGCCGCCGCGGACGGCACCGGCCCGCCGGAGGGCGCCCGCGTGGTCGGCGTGGCCGACGGCGGCGCCTGGTCGGAGCTCGCAGTCGTGCCGAGCCACCGGGTGGCGGTGCTCCCGGACGAGGTCGACGTCACGCAGGCGGCAGCGTTGCCGGTGGCCGGGCTCACGGCGCTGCGGACGCTGCGGACGGGCGGTCCGCTGCTCGGCGCCAAGGTGCTCGTGACGGGCGCGACGGGCGGGGTAGGCACGTTTGCGCTCCAGCTCGCCGTCGCGGCAGGTGCCAACGTGACCGCGCTCGTGAGCCGACCCGAGCGCGCCGAAGGCGCCCGCGCGCTCGGCGCGCACGAGGTGGTGACCGAGCTCGGGGAGGAGACGGGGCCGTTCGACCTGGTGCTCGAGGGCGTGGGCGGGCAGGTGCTGGTGGACGCGATCCGCCGGCTGGCGGCGAAGGGCACGGTCACGGCGTACGGCATGGCGGGCGGGCAGCAGCCCGCGCCGCTCGCGTTCTACGACTTCGCCGCCGGCGGTGGCCAGCTCGGGCGCCTGATCGGCTTCTTCATCTACGCGACCGGCGAGGAGACCTTCGGCGAGGACCTGGGCATGCTCGCGGGCCTCGTGGCGGACGGCCGCCTGCGCGTGGATAGCACGGTGCGCGACTGGTCCGAGACGCGCGCGGCGCTGCAGGACTTCCGCGATCGCAGGATCAGCGGCAAGCTGGTGCTGACGCTGTGACCAACGCCGACTACGTGATCGTGGGCGCCGGCTCCGCCGGCTGCGTGCTCGCCGCGAGGCTCTCCGAAGATCCCTCGGCTCGCGTGCTGCTGATCGAGGCCGGCGGCAAGAGCGTGCACCCCAACATCGCGATCCCGGCGGCGTTCGCCAAGCAGTTCAAGACCAAGCTCGACTGGGACTACGCCACCGAGCCCGAGCCCGCCTGCGACGGCCGCTCGCTCTACATCCCGCGCGGCAAGGGCCTGGGCGGCTCGAGCTCGATGAACGCGATGCTGTACGTGCGGGGTCGCCCGCTCGACTACGACCTCTGGGAGGCCGAGGGCTGCCCGGGGTGGGGTTGGAAGGACGTGCGCCCCTACTTCCTGCGCGCGGAGAACAACGAGCGCGGCGAGTCCGAGCACCACGCCACCGGCGGCCCGCTCAACGTCGCCGACGAGCGCTCGCCGCGCAAGCTCACCGGCCGCTTCCTTGCCGCCGCCGAGCAGGCCGGCATCCCGCGCGTGCCGGACTACAACGGGCCCGAGCAGGACGGCGCCTCGCCGGCGCAGGTGACGCAGCGAAACGGCCGCCGCTTCAGCTGCGCCGACGCCTACCTCCGGCCCAGCATGAAGCGCGAGAACCTCGAGGTGGTCACCGGCGCGCAGGTGCTGCGGGTGGAGCTCGACAACGGCCGCGCCACGGGGGTCCGCTACCGCGCCCGGCGCGGGGGTGAGCAGGTGGCTCGCGCCGAGCGCGAGGTGGTCCTGGCGGCGGGCGCGATCGGCTCCCCGCAGCTGCTGCTCCTGTCGGGCATCGGGCCGCCCGACCAGTTGCGGGAGGTCGGCGTGCCGCTGACGCACGAGCTGCCGGGGGTGGGCGAGAACCTCCAGGACCACCCGTACGTCGTCTGCATCTGGGAGTCGGCGGTGGGCGAGTCGCTCTACGGCGCCGACAAGCCCAGGCCGCTGCTCGAGTGGGTGATGCGGCGCTCGGGGCCACTCACCTCGAGCGTGGCCGAGGCGTTCGCCTTCGTGCGCAGCCGCCCGGGCCTGCCGGCGCCCGACCTGCAGTTCCACTTCGCGCCCGCCTACTTCAACGACAACGGCTTCGACGAGTTCGAGGGCCACGCGTTCACGCTCGGCCCGGTGCTGGTGATGCCGAAGAGCCGCGGCTCGATCAGGCTGCGCTCGTCCGACCCGGCCGACAAGCCGCGCATCGTCACCAACTCGCTGTCGGAGCCGGAGGACGTGCGGGCGCTCGTGGCCGGGATGCGCGTCGCACGCGAGATCGCCGCGGCCGGCCCGCTGGCCGAGGCGACGGCGCGCGAGATCTTCCCGGGCCCGGGTGTGGACAGCGACGAGGACCTCGAGGCGGACCTGCGCAGGCGCGTCGAGCTGATCTACCACCCGGTGGGCACCTGCAAGATGGGCTCCAGCGACGCGGCCGTCGTCGACGCCGAGCTGCGGGTGCGCGGCGTCGAGGGCCTGCGCGTTGCCGACGCGTCGATCATGCCGGTGATCCCCGGCGGCAACACCAACGCCCCGGCGATCATGGTGGGCGAGCGGGCGGCGGACCTGATCCGCGGCGCGACGCCGGCCGCTACGCCTGCCTGAGCAGCCGCTCGAGCCTGGCGGGCGTGTCCTCGTCCGGCAGCGGCGAGTAGAGCAGCAGGCGGTGCTCGGGGTTCTCGCCGTGGCGGAACATCGCGTGCTCGAATACGAGCTTGCCGGCCATGGGGTGCAGGATCTCCTTGCGGCCCTCGCCGCTCGACGCGACCTCGTGCCGCGACCACCAGTCGCGGAACTCGGAGCTCCCCTCGAGCAGGCTGTCGACCAGCTTGTCGAACTGCGGGTCACCGACGTGGTTCGCGTAGTCGGCGCGGAAACGCGCTACCTGACGGCGCGCCGCCTTCTCCCACTCGGGTCCCAGCAGCTCGCGGCGGCCAGGATCCATGAACATCAGCCAGAGGTGGTTGCGCCTGCCCGGCGGCAGCGCGCATAGGTCGCCGAACACGACCTCGACCGCCCGGTTCCAGACGAGGTAGTCCCAGCGCCGGCCGAGCAGGTAGGCGGGGCTCGGGTCCAGGTTCTCGACCAGCCGCCGCACGGTGGCAGACACGTGCTCGCGCTCGGGCGGGGGCGGTGGTGCCTGCTCCCCGCGGCCGAGCGTGACGAGGTGGGCGCGCTCGGCGGGCCTGAGCTTGAGCGCGCGCGCCAGCGCCTCGAGCACGTCGAGCGAGGCGCGCACGTCGCGGCCCTGCTCGAGCCACGTGTACCAAGTGGTGCCGACGCCGGCGAGCGAAGCCACCTCCTCGCGCCGCAGCCCGGGCGTGCGCCTGCGGCCACCACCGGGGAGGCCGACGTCGGCCGGCTGCAGCGCGGCACGGCGGGCGTTTAGGAAGTCGGCGAGCTCGGCACGCCTGGCCTCGCCGTTGCCGTTCCCGTCGCGGCCCTCACGTTTGCCGTCGCTCGAGCGTTCTGCCTTGAGACGGGTTCGCTTGGGTGGTGCTTTTGATACCAGGATAAATCCCTCTCTTGTACCTGGATTCGAATGATCGCATATTGACACCATGACTTCGACCCAAACACTGAATCCCCGCCGCTGGCTGATGCTCCCGGTGGTATTTACGGCGGCCTTCATGGCGATCGTGGACGTGTTCATCGTCAACGTCGCGGCGCCCTCGATCCAGACGCACCTGCACGCGTCGGAGGACGAGGTGCAGTGGCTGGTCGCGATCTACGTGCTCGCGTACGCGCTCGGCCTGATCACCGGAGGGCGGCTGGGCGACATCTACGGCCGCCGCCGCCTCCTCAGGCTCGGCCTCGCCGGCTTCACGATCGCCTCCGCGCTCTGCGGGGCCGCGCCGTCGCCGGGCGCGCTGCTCGCTGCCCGCCTGGTACAGGGCTTGTCGGCGGCGCTGATGTTCCCGCAGATGCTGTCCGTGATCCAGGTGGAGTTCCCGCCTGAGGAGCGCGGTCGCTGCTTTGCGCTGCTCGGCGCCGTGCAGGGTGCCGGGGCGATCCTCGGCCAGATCCTCGGCGGTGGGCTCATCTCGCTGAACGTGCTCGGGATGGACTGGCGCAGTGTCTTCCTGATCAACGTGCCGGTGGGCATTGTGGCGTTCGTCGCGGCCGGGCGGCTCGTGCCGGAGTCGCGCTCCGAGAGCGCGCGCCGGCTCGACCTCGGTGGCGTGGCGCTCCTCTCGCTCGTGCTCGGCCTGATCGTGTTCCCGCTGGTTGAGGGGCGCCAGGCCGGCTGGCCCTGGTGGGTCCCAGTCGCGTTCGTCGCGGCGCTGCCTGCCGGCGCGCTGTGGCTCGCACACGAGCGCCGCGTCACCGCACGCGGCGGCGCCCCGCTCGTCGAACTCGGCCTCTTCCGCGAACGCCGCTTCAGCATCGGGGTCAGCGTGGTGCTGCTGTTCTGGATGATCACCTCGTTCTTCCTGCTGCTCGGTCTCTACTTCCAGAACGGCCTCGGGTACAGCCCGATCGTCTCGGGCCTGCTGTTCACGCCGCTCGCGGTCACGTTCGTCACGGCGTCGCTCAACACGCACCGCTTCGGGCGGATCCCGCACGACCGCCTGCTCACCGGCGCCGGCACGATTGCGTCCGGCGGTCTGCTGATCGCCGCGATCACCGCCTCCGGCACCGTGAGCGCGCTGCCGGCGGCCGGGCTGGTGCCGGCCTTCGTGCTCGTTGGCCTGGGCACCGGGCTGTTCATGCCCACGGTGACCACGGCGGTGCTGCGCGGGGTGCCGACCGCCAGCGCCGGCTCGGCGTCGGGCGTGCTCAGCACAGCGCAGCAGGTCGGCAACGCGATGGGCGTGACGATCGCGGGCACGGTCTTCTTCAGCCAGCTCGGCTCGCACACCGGCCCCGCCGCGTACGGCGACGCACTCGCCGTAGGCACGCTGGTGGCGGTCGGGGTGACGCTCTCCGCCGCGCTGCTGGCAACGCGCCTGCGCGAGCGCGCGGTGGCGGAGCGCGCCGGCAAGCCCCAGGCAGCGCTCAAGTAGCAGCCGGCACTAGCCGAAGTAGGCCGTGCAATGGATGCCGCGGTCTACGTGCTGCTCGCGCTCGCTGCGCTCGCCATCGCCTGGGTGATCGTCACCCTCAATGGCTTCGTCCGCGCCCGCAACCAGGTGGACGAGAGCTGGAGCGGGGTGGACGTCCAGCTCAAGCGCCGCCACGACCTCGTCCCGAATCTCGTCGAGACCGTGAAGGGCTACGCCGCGCACGAGCGCGGCGTGCTCGAGGAAGTGACGAAGGCGCGCGCCGCCGCCGTCGCCGCCACGGACTCCGAGCAGCAGGGCAAGGCCGAGGCCACGCTCACGAGCGCGCTCGGCGGCATCCGCGCGGTGGCGGAGCAGTACCCGCAGCTGCGCGCCTCCGAGAACTTCCAGCAGCTGCAGGCCGAGCTGGCCCAGATCGAGGACCAGATCCAGGCCGCGCGCCGCATCTACAACTCCAACGTGCGCGCCTTCAACACGCGCATCCAGGTTTTCCCCAACAGCCTGCTCGCCAGCGCCTACCAGCCGCGCCAGTTCTTCCAGATTGAAGATGCGGCCGAGCGGGCCGTCCCAGCCGTCGCCTTCTAGGTCCCTCGCAATGGCGACGACCGCGCCGGTACCAGCCAGTCCCAGCGCTGGCCGGCGCGCGTACTTCAACGCGGCCGTGCGCGGGCGGGGCGCGTTCTGGGCGCTGTTCGCGGGCATCGGCGGCAGCGTGCTGCTGGCCGCGGACTGGCACGACGCCCGCGTCGCCGCGATCGGGGCGCTCGTCAGCGTCGCGCTCGTGCTCGCCTTCGCCTACCGCTACGCGTCGCGCAAGTCCGAGCTCGAGTACTTCGTGGCGCTCGCGCCGTCGCTCGGGCTTGCCTACCTAGGCGAGGTGGGCGTGGCCGGCATCACGCCGCTGCTCGCGGCGGGAGACCGCAGGCACTTCCAGCACGTGATGGGCGCAGACGGCACCCAGCTCGGCATGTACACCTACGACGTGCGGCGACGGAACTCGAACGGCGGCGTCGAGCACTGGGACCCGTACCACTTCACGGTCTGCGTCATGGACCTGTCGCCCGCGATGCCCACCTACCCCGGCGTCTACCTCTGCCAGAAGCAGGGCCTGATCCACGGCGACGACTGGCTGCGTCGCGAGCGCTCGCACAAAGTCGAGCTCGAGAGCATCGCCTTCAACGAGCGCTACGACCTCCTGCGCGCGTCCGACCAGGACGAGCTGGCGCTCCGCGAGCTGTGCTCGCCCGCACTGGTGGACTGGCTGGCCACACACCCGCTCGCGCCCGGCTTCGAGCTGCGCGCGGGAGTGCTCGTGGTCTGGCTCCACGGCCACGTCGAGGAGACCGGCAAGCTCACCTTCTTCCTCGAGGCGGCCCGCCATCTGGCGGGCGAAGCGAGCCGCCAGGCCAAGCAGGCAACCGCCACTGCCGTGTGAGAGGATCGGCTGCGCGATGGCGCAGCACACGGTCCCGGAAGATCAGGTCCACTACCTCTGGGACGAGGGCCACGAGCCCACGCTGACGATCGCGAGCGGGGACGAGGTGAGCGTCCGCACGCGCGAGGTAAGCGACGGGCAGATCACGCCCGACTCGACCGTCGACGTGCTCGGCTCGCTCGACATGGACCGGCTCTACCCGCTGGTCGGGCCGATTTACGTGGAGGGCGCCGAGCCAGAGGACACGCTCGTCGTGGAGATGCTCTCGATCGAGACCCAGGGCTGGGGCTGGGCGGCGATCCTGCCGGGGCTCGGCCTGTTACCGGACGAGTTCCCCAACCCGTACCTGCGGATCTTCGATCTCTCCGAGGGCGCCGGTGGCCTGACGCCACTCGACGACGTGGCCTCGATCCCGATCGAGCCGTTCTTCGGCACGATGGGCAACTGCCCGGCCGGCGCGAGCGCGCAGCCGGTGATGCCGCCCGGCACGTTCGGCGGAAACATGGACACGCGCCAGCTCGTGCAGGGCTCGACGCTGTATCTGCCTGTGCGGGTGAAGGGCGCGCTGTTCAGCTGCGGCGATGCCCACGGCGCCCAGGGCGACGGCGAGGTCTGCGTGACCGGGATCGAGGCGCCGATGGCCGCCAGCTTCCGCTTCACGCTCGAGAAGAACCGCTCGATCCCGGCCCCGCAGTGGTCCTCGCCCGGGCCGCTCACCCCGCGCGTCGACGCGGCCGGCTTCTACGCCACCACCGGCGTCGAGTCGGACCTCTACCTCGCCTCCCAGGAGGCGCTGCGCGCGATGATCGACCACCTTGCGTTGACCCAGCCGCTCTCGCGCGAGGACGCCTACGTGCTGGCCAGCCTGTGCGTCGACCTGAAGATCAGCGAGATCGTCGACGCGGGGCAGTACGTCGTGAGCGCGGTGCTCCCACTGGCGGTATTCGACTGACCCAGGTTTATTCGACACCGATCTATGAAACAATGATCGGTGTCAATGGAAGCCGCCACCGCACCCACGGCCATCGCCGACGCGGTCACGAGCGCCCCTGACAGCGGGCTCGTGGGGGAGGCACCGCCCTCGCCCGCGGGACCGATCGAGGTCAGGGAGGCGTCCGCGCTGCCGTCGCCGCCGGTGGTGCCGCTGCCGCGGCTCGTGCAGGTGTTGCGCTTCAACCAGCGTCAGATCGAGTTCGTGTTCCGCGCGCGGCGCGAGCTGGGGGAGGTCTTCCGGATGCGCGGCATCGTTGCCGGCGCCCCCGTGATCACGAGCCACCCCGACCACGTGCGCTCGCTCTTCACCGCCAAGCCGGAGCTGGCGCCGTCGCTCACCGGCGAGTCGCCGCTGCGGCCGATCGTGGGGCCCAACTCGGTGCTCACCGCGGTCGGGCCGCGCCACCTGCGCCAGCGCAAGCTGCTCCTGCCGCCGTTCCACGGCGAGGCGATCGAACGCTACGTCGCGATGATCAACGAGGCCGCCGACCGCGAGATCGCGCGCTGGCCGAGCGACCGGCCGTTCGCGCTCGCACCGCGCATGCAGGCCATCACGCTCGACGTGATCATGGCCGGCATCTTCGGCATCGAGGGGCGGCCCGCGCGCGGCAGCGCCGAGGCGCGCCTGCGCACGGCCACCAAGTCGCTGCTCGCGGTCTCCACCTGGCCGCTCGCGCAGCTCGCCGAGCTGATGAACATCGGCCGCGACGAGCCGGTGGGGCTCACCAAGTCCGGCCTCGGGTTCCTCGACCGCGCCACCTACGCGCTGATCTCCGAGCGGCGCCGCGCGGAGGACCTCGACGAGCGGCGCGACATCCTGTCGCTGCTCCTGCGCGCCCGTACCGAGGAGGGCGAGGCGCTCACCGACAAGGAGCTGCGCGACGAGCTGCTCACGCTCGTGCTGGCAGGGCACGAGACCACCGCCAACTCGCTCGCCTGGATCTGGGAGCGCCTGGTGCGCACACCCGCCGCCTATGACGCGCTGCGCGATGCCGTGCGCTCGGACAGCGACGTCGAGCAGCACATCGAGGCGACGATCATCGAGGGCATGCGCTCGCGCCCGGTGATCCCGATCATCGGCCGGCGCGTGACCGTGCCCTGGCGGCTTGGCGACTACGCGGTGCCCGCCGACACGCCCGTGACGATGAGCATCCTGCTCCTGCACCACCGCGAGGACCTCTACCCGCAGCCGTTCGCCTTCCGGCCCGAGCGCTGGCTCGGCCGCAAGCCCGGCACCTACGAGTGGATCCCGTTCGGTGGCGGCATCAGGCGCTGCCTGGGCGCCGCGCTGGCAATGGCGGAGCAGCGGGTGGTGTTGGAGGCGATGGTGCGCCGGCTCGACTTCGAGGCCGCGGACCCCGCGCCCGAGCACGCCGTGCACCGCAACGTGACGATGATCCCGGCGCGCGGAGCCACGGTCATCGGGCGAAAACTGCGTAGCCGAGACTGATCGTTCACCTCAGATGAGCGCCGGTCCGCGTGACGCCGGGTGTACATTCGCTTGATGGCCACCAGCGAAGCCAGGATGGTCGGTGCCGTCCCCGCGCGGGACAGAATCCTCGACGCCGCCTACGACCTCTTCTCGCGTTCCGGCATCCAGGCGGTGGGTGTCGACGCGATCGTCGAGCGCTCGGGCGTGGCGCGCCAGACGCTCTACCGCCACTTCCGCTCGAAGCAGGAGCTGGTGCTCGCCTTCCTCGAGCGGCGCGACGAGCTCTGGACGCGCGAGTGGCTGCAGGCGGAGGTGGAGCGCCGCGCGAGCGACCCGGCCGACCGCCTGCTCGCGATCTTCGAGGTCTTCGATGGCTGGTTCCAAGAGGCGGACTTCGAAGGCTGCTCGTTCATCAACGTGATGCTCGAGCACACCTCCGACGCCGACCCCGTGCGCCGCGCCAGCACGTCCTACCTGGCCGGCATCCGCGCCTTCATCGAGGGGCTCGCGCGCCAGGCCGGAATCGCCGACGCCGAGGACTTCGCGCGGAAGTGGCACATCCTCATGAAGGGCTCGATCGTCGCCGCTGGGGAGGGCGACCGCGACGCGGCCAAGCGCGGCCGCGAGATCGCGTCGCTGCTCCTTCGGGAGCGCCTCGGCGCCACGAAGTAGCGGGCCGCTCGCCGCTCCTTGACTGGGGGCGGAGCGGTCTATATCTTCGCCCCGAAGAGGGAGAACGGTCAGTCTCCCAAAGTCGGGGTGGCAGGCCGTCCTCAGGGCATCACAAGGAGAGGAAGGACCTATGCCGATCCCGACCGAGATCGTCGGATCACTGCCGCGTCCGATGAAGCTGCAGGACGCCTACCAGGCCTACGACGACGGCACTATCAACTGGGACGAGCTGAGCGCCGAGCAGGACGCGGCGGCCGAGGACTCGATCAAGCGGCTCGAGGCGGCGGGCGAGCCGATCGTGACCGACGGCGAGCAGCGCGAGTCGAGCTTCGCCACCTATCCCATCACCGACACTCTCGCCGGGACCGGCCTGGCGGACAACCTCGCCGGAGACGGCCAGTTCTTCGCCATCTTCGACGACGGCCATCACCGCCAGCTGCCCCGGCTGACCGGCGGCCCGTTCAAGTACAAGACCTTCGCCTCGGAGTTCGTCGAGAAGAACAAGCAGATCGCCGGCGGACCGGTGAAGCAGGCGGTGATAGCTCCCTCGATGCTGATGCTGCTGTACCCGCTCGAGGGCGAGATCGAGGGCTACCCGCGCGACGAGTTCCTGAGCGACCTCTGCGACGAATGCGAGAAGGACATCCGCCAGTGCTTCGACGCGGGAGCCGTGCGCGTGTCGGTGGACTTCACCGAGGGCCGGCTCGCGAACAAGAACGACGAGCGCAATCCCTGGACCGGGAAGAACATGCTGCAGGAGTTCATCGAGCTGAACAACCGCGTGCTCGACCGCTTCAGCCCCGAGGAGCGCAAGAACATCGGTATCCACACCTGCCCCGGCGGCGACTGCGACTCGGTGCACAGCAAGGAGGTTCCGTACGAGAACCTCCTGACGCACATGTTCGACATGAATGCCGGCTACTTCCTCATCCAGTGCGCGAGCGAGGAGGACAAGGAGAAGGTCTACCGCCTCTGCGGCGAGTACAGCCGCGAGGACGCGAATGGCGTCGCGCAGGTCTGCTTCATCGGCGTGATCGATCCGCTCAACCCTGAGGTCGAGACGCCCGAGCAGGTGAGGGACAGACTCGTCGCGGCCGCGAAGCACATACCCGTGGAGCGCCTGGGCGCCACAGACGACTGCGGCTTCTCGCCGTTCAGCCGTGACGTCAAGCCCAAGCACGGCTCGCCCGACTTCGCGCGCGACGTCGCGATGCAGAAGATCGGCGCGCGGCTCGAGGGAGCGCGCATGGCGTCGGAGGAGCTCGGCGTCTGAATTCAGACAGTGCCAGAGTGGCTCGCTTGACAGGGGTGGTAGTTCGTCAGAGGCTGAAGGGCGGTCGGTAGCAGAAATCTGACCGCCCTTCATTCATCTCGGCTAGGCAGGGGCCAGCGCGAGTTGTACTCGTGCCGTGGCCGTGTGAAGCAGTGACCACCTAAATTCACCTATCCCGACTCGGCTGGGAACGGAATAGTGCACGTTAACTTCGCGTTCTCGTACGCGCATTTCGCCATGCCGTTACGGGGTCAGAGTCGTTGGTAAGCGTAATTGCCTGTGTCAGTTTGCAGACCTTGACAAAACATCGTGACCGGCCGCAAGTTGAGAAAACACTCCACTGAGCAGCGGCAGGGGAGCGTTCAACGACAACAAAGTGAAAGGGACTCGATGCTGCACAGAAAGCTATTTCTCTCGATGGCGGCGGTTCTGGCCATCGGCGCGGGTGGAACGATGGCGACCTTCGGCGGCTTCGTCGGCTCAGCCAACGCCACTCATGACTTCTCTGCCGGAAAGATCGTTCCGACGGTGAGTGTCACGGACTCAAACGGCAACTCCTTCGACATCGACAACATGGTGCCGGGCGACATCGCCAACGGCAACATCAACATCCACAACGCCGGCCCGACAGCGTTCAAGTACGAGACCGTCTCGATCACCCGCTCGGACCCCAACTCCGTGCTCGATCACGCGCTCTGGGTGAACTCCTCGAAGCTCGGGATCTCGAACTGGGGTCTCAACTCGGTCGAGGGGCACGGGGCGTGGGAGAACGACGAGCACGTCGGATCGGGAGCGAACGCCACGATCCCGTTCTCGTTCACGATGGTGCCGACCGACCATTTCGGCAACAAGCCGGGTGACAACAACACCTCGCCCGACATCGACAGCAGCAACTCGGACCCGGTGCTCGCCAACCTCCAGGGTGCGAGGCAGACCCTCACATTCACGGTGAAGGCGTACCAGCGCGACGGGACCGTCCGTACGTACCACGACTCAGTCGACCTCTAGGCCGAGTAGCGGCGTGCAGGGTTTCGATCTCTCAGCCGAGGCGGCGGCCACCCAGACGGGCGGCCGCCGCGCCCTGCCCCCAAGGGCGTTCCGCCGTGGCGCCGGCCGGACGCTGAAGGTGCTCGCCGCCACCGCGAGCATGGCCGGCTTTGCGGCTTGCCTCGCCTATGCGGTCCTCTCCTTTGGCGGCCTCAAAGTGGCACCCGTCCTGTCAGGATCGATGAGCGACCTGATGCCGATCGGCTCACTGGCGATAGTCAAGCCCGAGAGCGCGTCACGCGTGCACGTCGGCGACGTCGTGATGTTCAGCGCGCCGGGCTATTACGGGCATTACACACACCGCGTGCGGTCCATTACGGGTACCGCGGACAATCGTGTATTCACCACAAAGGGAGACATGAACAGTGCACCAGACCCGTGGCGTCTCCGCTCGCTCAACGGACGCGGTCGCGTGGGCAAGTTTGTAGCTGACGTTCCTTACGCCGGTTACCTGGTCGAGTACGCCCACGACTGGCGTACCAAGCTGTGTCTCCTCGTGGCACTGTGCCTCGGTGGAGCCGTGATCGTGCTGCGACGGATCTGGCGTCCAGCCGCCCGTGCCCATGCGTAGCACGTGGATGTTCCTTGGCCTCGCTGTGCTCGCGCTCTTCGCAGGCGTCGGGAGTAAGCCCACTTTCGGCGGGCTGGTGGCGACCGCAACCTCCAGGGTTCAGATGTCGGTCGACTCGCTCGACGAGCATGTGACTGTAACCGTGCCGGAAACCGGAGGCGCGCTGAATCTGAACAACGTCAGCAGGGCACTCCAGAGCCTGAGCGTGCGCGCGGTTGATCCGGCCGACGGGGTGACCGCGCGCTTCGAGTCGAGCGGTACGGATCACGCGTCATTGGCGCCGGGGGCGACGGATGGTGTGGAGCTCGTCGACTCGAGCGGTCAGGCCACCACCGGCAAGGTCGCGGTCGGAGTGGAGCGCTTTGACGGCACGCTCTTTCCAAGCGGCGTGTTCTCTACGGCCGCGCCCAACCCGCCATCACCGTGACCGGTCGTCGGCTCGGTAGCTGAGGTGGATCACACCGGTGGGCGACTCGAGAACGCGGGTGAGCTCGAGTTCGCGCACCGCTCCGCTGTCGTGATCACCGAATAGGCGCACGCCGCCGCCGAGCAGCAGCGGCACGACGTGCAGCTGGGCGACGTCGAGCAGGCCGGCGCGGAGGTATTGCTGGGCCACATCGGCGCCACCCCCGAGCCGCACGTCGCCGTCACCGGCCGCGCTCTTCGCCTGCTCGAGGGCGCTCTCGATCCCGTCGCTCACGAAGTGGAAGGTGGTGTCGCCGAGCACGAGCGGCTCGCGCTGGTGATGGGTGAGAACGAAGACGTCGTGGTGGAAGGGCGGCTCGTCGCCCCACCAGCCATTCGCCTTCGGGTCGTCTTCCCAGGGCCCGCTGCCGTTGCTGTACATCTTGCGGCCCATAACCGTCGCGGTGGCCTGGCCGATCAGCTCGCTGGTGAGCTCCGAGTCGATGCCCTCCTCGCCCCCCTCGAGCCCGTGCGCCTCGCGCCACGCCTTGGCGCCGAACACCCACTCGTGCAGCTGCATCCCGCCCAGGCCGAGCGGGTTCTCGAGGTCGGGGTCAGGGCCGGCGACGAAGCCGTCGAGGGACGTCGAGATGTCGAGGATCAGCTTGGCCATGGTTTCTCCTGAATCGGGGTTCGCTCACTCAGACCGGTGCGCGGTGCGAAAGTAATCGCAGCAAACGATGGGAACGAAGCTTCGCTCAAAGCAGTTCGGGGTGCTCGTGGCTGCGCTGGCGGTGGCGGCCACGACGATCGTCATCTATCCGCTGCGAAAGCACGTGCCGGCGGTGTCCACCGGCCCGCTGTACCTGCTCGGCGTGCTGCTCGTGTCGAGCTACTGGGGCCTCGGGCTCGGCGTCGTCACCGCGGTGGCGAGCGCGACCGCCTTCAATTTCTTCCACCTCCCGCCGACCGGCCGCTTCACGATCTCGAACCCGCAGAACTGGCTCGCGCTCGGCGTCTACTTCGCCGCCGCGGTGGTAGTGAGCACGCTCGCCGACGCCGCCCGGGCGCGCGCGATCGAGGCCGAGCGCGGGCGTCGCGAGGCGGACCTGGCCGCCGAGTTGGCGCGCGTGATCCTCGGCGGCAGCGACCCCGCCGAAGCGCTGCCCGACGCCGGTAGACGCATCGCGGACCTGGTGGGCCTCGAGTGGGCGCAGCTCGAGCTCGGCTGGGTGGACGGCGACGAGCAGCGCACGGCAATAGCGCTCGTGAGCGCCGGCGACAGGGTCGGCACGCTGCTCGTGCCGCGCTCTACCGCGCCTGACGTGGCGGATGAGATCGAGCGCCGCATCGCGCCGTCGCTGTCGGCGCTCGTGAGCGCGGCGCTGCGCAGGGAGCGGCTCGAGGCGCAGCTCGTGGAGACGAAGGCGCTGCGCCGCAGCGACGTGATGAAGACCGCGCTGCTGCGCGCGGTGTCGCACGACCTGCGCTCGCCGCTGACGGCGATCCGGACGGCCGCGGCCGGCGTCGGCTCCACGACCGTGAGCGACGAGGAGCGCGCGGAGATGGCGGCGGTGATCGCCGGCGAGTCGGACCGCCTCTCGCGCCTGATCGAGAACCTGCTCGATCTCTCGCGGCTCGAGGCCGGCACGCTCGAGCCGCGCCGCGACTGGTACTCCCTCGAGGAGGTGGTGGAGTCGGCCGCCGAGGGCATCCGCGCGCCGCTGGACGTGCAGGTGGAGCCAGAGTTGCCGCTGCTCCAGGGCGACTCGACACAGTTGGAGCGCGCGCTCGGCAACCTGCTCGAGAACGCGGCGCGCTACTCGGACGGCAGCCCCGTGGCGGTGCGCGTGTCGTCCGTCGGGCGCAGGATCTTCATTCGCGTGAGCGACAGCGGCCCCGGCATCCCGAAGGAGGAGCTCGGCCACATCTTCGAGCCGTTCTACCGGATGGAGGGTGCTCCCAGCGGCGGCTCGGGCCTCGGCCTCGCGATCGCGCGCGGCTTCGTCGAGGCGAACGGCGGACGGCTGCGCGCGCAATCCCTGCCCGGTCAGGGCGCCACCTTCGTGATCGACCTCCCGCTGCCCGAGCAGGCGCCGGCGCCGACGGAGGCGTGATGGCGGGAGAGCGGGTGCTGATCTGCGACGACGAGCTTCAGATCGTCCGCGCGCTCAAGGTGGTGCTGCGCGACGCGGACTTCACGGTGACGGCGACGGCCAACGGCGAGGAGGCGCTCGACGAGGCCGCGGTGCGTCCGCCGGACGCGGCGATCATCGACCTGATCCTGCCGGACATGGACGGGGTGGAGATCTGCCGCCGGCTGCGCGAGTGGAGCGAGATGCCGATCCTCGTGCTGTCGGCGCTCGGGGAGGAGCAGCAGAAGGTGCGCGCGCTCGAGGCCGGCGCCGACGACTACGTGACAAAGCCGTTCAGCCCGGCGGAGCTGATCGCGCGGCTGCGCGCCGCGCTCCGCCGCGCGCCGAGTGGGCTGCAGCCGCCGGTTCTCGACCTGAACGGGCTGACGATCGACCTGGCCGCGCACCGGGTGATGCGCGACGGCGACGAGGTGCACCTGTCGAAGACGGAGTTCGAGCTGCTGCGTGTGCTCGCCGCCAACCGCGGCCGGCTGATGACCCACCGCGCGCTCCTCACCGAGGTGTGGGGGCTGAGTTACGCCGACGACACGCAGGTGCTGCGCACCACGATCGCGCGGCTGCGCGCGCGCATCGGCAAGGATCTGATCCACACCGACCCGGGCGTGGGCTACCGAATGCAGGTCTGATGGCCGTCCAGCGAGCGCTCAAATCGCGAGCTCTCGGATCGCCTGTCGGCCGCCACACGCGCGCTCGACACCCACTGAGCTCTGGCTCAGACGTCAGGGAGCGCAGCGCTCAGCGGGCGCTGCGCTCCCGCCAGCGCGCGACTTGCGCGGCAGCCCTTCCCTCGGCTTGCGGGCGGCGTTGCGCGTCATACGACTGCCAGACGGTCATGTACAGCTCATCGGCCGCGATGAAGTCGGACAGCTCGTCGACCTGCGGGCCTCCGTAAGCGTCGAGGATCTGTTCGACGAACGCATCACTCTGTCCGCGTGCCCGTGCGCTGCTCACAAGCCCCGCAACGTCCCATGCGACCGGCCCGCTGCAGACATCCTCGAAGTCGTTCCACAGCAGCCCCTTGTCGGTTCGGAGCAGGTTGCCGATACCCGCATCGCCGTGGACAGCCTGTGCCGGTTGTGAAGGGTCGAAAACGCGGGGGATCAGCTCATTCAGGCCGACGCGAAGCGAGTCGATGTCGACGGCCGAGAGCCAGGGCGCCGGCCGCAGCTCGTCGAGGAGGCGTTCGATGCCCGCTTGGGTGCCCAGGAGGGGCTCCAGCTCGCCCGCGAACTCCGCGAGCGCTGCGTGCAATCGGCGGAGAGAGTCACCCAGTTCGCTCGCCCGGGGCAAAACGCCGGGACTGTCGTGCGGGACGTAGTCCCACACCGTCATCCAGAGCCCGTCGCGCTGATGTGGTCCCGACGGCAGCAGACGAGTAGGGGAAACGGCCAAACCACGTTCCGCAAGGAACGCCGAAACAGCGACTTCCCGTCCGAGCCAAGTCTCCAGGTCGTCGTGAAGGATCGCCGTCGCCGTCATCACGCGGGCGACGACTGGTGTCGGCTTCAAATGCACCAGCACGTTGCTGCCTCCGGCTAGCACGACCGCGTCCTCGCACGGCAAGTCATACGCGTCTACCACGGCAACCGCTGCCCGCAACGCACGGAGTTCTATGGCCGGGACGACTGTCACACGATTGATATAGCGCGAGCCGGAATGTCAACGAGTCCGTTACGCGTCCGTGGCGATCATCGAAACATGGACGCAATAGCCATAGCGATCGGAGTGGCGACCTTCGCCATCCTGATCCTCAGCATCAGATTGCTGGAGCGGATATGAGCGGGGCCGACATATTCGGCCTCGCCATCTCCGCCCTCGTCTTTGTCTACCTGATCTACGCGCTGGTCCGCGGGGAGCGCTTCTAGATGGCTCAGGGCTTCCTGCAGATCGCGATCTTCCTGGCAGTGCTCCTGGCCATCGTGCCGCTGCTTGGCGGCTACATGGCCAAGGTCTTCTCCGGCGAGCGCGTGTTCCTCACGCGGGTGGTCGGGCCGCTCGAGCGGCTCACCTACCGGCTGATCCGCGTCGACCCCGAGGAGCAGCAGGACTGGAAGCGCTACGCGCGCAGCCTGCTGATCGTGTCGGCGCTGTTCTGGGTCGTCCTCTACGTGATCCTGCGGACGCAGACGATCCACCCGTGGAACCCGCAGGGCTTCCACTCGGGCACGTGGGACGTGACCTTCAACACCACGTCGTCGTTCCTCACGAACACCAACTGGCAGTTCTACGGCGGCGAGACGACGATGACGTACTTCAGCCAGATGGCGGGGCTGGCGGTCCAGAACTTCGTGTCGGCCGCGGTCGGCATCGTCGTCGTGATCGCGCTGATCCGCGGGATCGCGGCACGTAGCGGCAGGAGCCTCGGCAACTTCTGGCAGGACCTCACGCGCTGCGTGTTCTACATCCTGCTGCCGCTGTCGATCGTCGGGGCGATCGTGCTCGTCTCGCAGGGCGTGATCCAGAACTTCGCGCACTACGCCACCGCACACACGCTCACGGGCGGCAGCCAGTCGATCCCGTTCGGCCCGGTGGCCTCGCAGGAGGTCATCAAGGAGCTCGGGACGAACGGCGGCGGCTTCTTCAACGCCAACTCCGCCTACCCGTTCGAGAACCCGACGGCGTTCTCCAACTTCTTCGAGATGCTGCTGATCCTGGCGATCCCGGCGTCGCTCACGTTCACGTACGGGCGCATGGTGGGAAGCAGGCGGCAGGGCTGGGCGATTCTCTCGGCGATGTCGATCCTGTTTGTCGCCGGGGTGATCGTCATCGTGCTCGCCGAGCAGCACGGCACGCCGGCGCAGCACCTGGCGGGCGTGAACACGCACCAGATCGCCGGCTCGACGGGCGGCAACCTCGAGGGCAAGGAGCAGCGCTTCGGCATCACCAACACGGCGCTGTGGGCGGCGATCACCACCGTCACCTCGTGCGGCGCCGTCAACGGCGCGATGGAATCGCTGACGGGAATCGGCGGCGCCGTCCCGTTTTCCAACCTGGGCATGAGCGAGGTCGTCTTCGGCGGCGTCGGCACCGGGCTCTACTCGATGCTGATCTTCGTCCTCCTGTCCGTCTTCATCGGCGGCCTCATGGTGGGCCGCACGCCCGAGTACCTCGGCAAGAAGATCGGCGCGCGCGACATCAAGCTCGTGTCGCTAGCCGCGCTGTTCACGCCGCTCACGGTGCTGCTCACCGCGGGCACGGCGATGGCCGCGCCGGCCGGCAAGCAGTCGATCTCGGTGGCCGGCCCGAACGGCTTCTCGGAGGGCCTCTACGCCTACCTCTCGCAGGCCAACAACAACGGCTCCGCGTGGGCGGGCTACACCGGCTACATCCAGCCCAATCCGGGCAATGCCGGCGCCCACGGCGTGAAGCTCGCCGACATCATGGGCGGGCTGACGATGATGTTCGCGCGCTACGCGCCGATCGTCCTCGTGCTCGCCGTGGCGGGCGCGCTCGCGGGCAAGAAGGTCCACCCGGCCGGCCCCGGCACGATGCGCACCGACACGCCCACCTTCGTGGTGCTCCTGATCGGCGTGATCCTGCTCGTCGGGGCACTCACTTTCTTCCCGGCGATCCTCCTCGGCCCGGTCGTCCAGGGCCTGACCGCAAACCTCTTCTGATGCGACGCGACCTGATTTCCGCAGCCCTCGCCGTGATCGTCCTCACCGTCCTGCTCGGCCTCGTCTACCCGCTCGTCGTCACCGGCGTCTCGCAGGTGGCGTTCCACGGCAACGCGAACGGGCAGAAGATCACGAGCGACGGGAAGCTCGTCGGCTCGAAGATCATCGGGCAGGACTTCCGCGTCCCCGTGATCGGGGCGAACGGCAAGCCCAAGACCGACAGCGACGGCAACCCGGTGCTGGTGGCCGACAGGAAGTACTTCCAGGAGCGGCCCTCCACCGCGACGAACTACAACGCCGCCGCCAGCGCGTTCACCAACCTCGGGCCGAACAGCAAGGACGCGCGCGACACCTTCAAGGCCAACCTCGCCTCGTACCTCCAGCTCGAGCGGCCCTTCAGCCCCGGGCTGACGGCGAAGGACGTACCGGTGGACGCGGTCACGAGCTCTGCGTCAGGAGTGGATCCCCAGATCTCGCAGGCCAACGCGGCGATTCAGGCACGAAGGATCGCCGCCGTCCGCCGGCTGCCGCTCCCGACCGTGCAGAAGCTGATCAAGCAGAACACGGACGGACGCTTCCTGGGCGTGCTCGGTGAGCCGGGCGTCGACGTCCTCCAACTCAACCTCGCCCTCGACGGGCTCAGCCGATGACAGAACGCAAGTCCAAGTCGCTGTTCGACCGCTCGATCCTCGTCCCAGCGGTGATCGACTCGCTGAAGAAGCTCGACCCGCGCGTACAGATCCGCAACCCGGTGATGTTCGTGGTCGAGATCGGTGGCGTCATCACGACCGCCGCCTGGCTGATCCAGCTCTTCGGCGGCCAGCCGCTCGGCGGTGGTCAGGAGCCGTCCTGGTTCACCTTCAGTGTGGCGATCTGGCTGTGGCTCACGGTGGTGTTCGCGAACCTCGCGGAGGCGCTCGCCGAGGGCCGTGGCCGGGCTCAGGCGGCATCGCTGCGCGCGATGCGCACCGAGACGGTTGCGCGGCTGCTCGACGGCGGCGAGAAGCCGGCGAGCGAGCTCGCGAAGGGCGACGTCGTGGTGGTCGAGGCGGGCCAGCTGATCCCCGGTGACGGCACCGTGACCCAGGGCATCGCGTCCGTGGACGAGTCGGCGATCACCGGCGAGTCCGCGCCCGTGATCCGCGCGGCCGGCGGCGACCGCTCCGCCGTCACCGGCGGCACGCGCGTGCTGTCCGACCGGATCGTGGTCGAGATCACGCAGGAGCCGGGCAAGAGCTTCCTCGACCGCATGATCGCGCTCGTGGAGGGCGCCTCGCGGCGCAAGACGCCGAACGAGATCGCGCTCGGGATCCTGCTCGCCGCGCTCACGCTCGTCTTCCTCGTCGTGATCGTCTCGCTGCGCCCGTTTGCGCTCTACTCGGGCACGACGCTGTCGGTGACGACCCTGATCGCGCTGCTCGTGGCGCTGATCCCGACCACCATCGGAGCGCTGCTGTCGGCGATCGGCATCGCCGGCATGGATCGGCTCGTGCGGCGCAACGTGCTCGCGCTGTCCGGCCGCGCCGTTGAGGCATCCGGCGACGTGGACGTGCTGCTGCTCGACAAGACGGGCACGATCACGCTCGGCAACCGGCAGGCGTCCGAGTTCATCCCCATGCCGGGCGTCGGCGGGGAGGAGCTGGCGCAGGCGGCGCAGCTCTCCTCACTCGCCGACGAGACGCCGGAGGGACGCTCGATCGTGGTGCTCGCGAAGCAGCTCTACGGGGTGCGCGAGCACGAGCTGCACTCGCAGGACGACGCCCGCTTCGTGCCCTTCACCGCCGAGACGCGCATGAGCGGCGTCGACATGGACGGCACGCGGCTGCGCAAGGGCGCGGGTGACGCCATCCTCGGCTGGGTGGCCGCCGAGGGCGGGCACGCGCCGCCGGAGCTGCGGCCCGAGCTCGACCGCATCGGCCGCGAGGGTGGCACGCCGCTGGCCGTCGCACGCGACAACCAGGTGCTCGGCGTCGTCTACCTGAAGGACACGGTCAAGGAGGGCATGAGCGAGCGCTTCGACCAGCTGCGCGCGATGGGCATCCGCACCGTGATGATCACGGGCGACAACCGCCTGACCGCCGCCAAGATCGCCGACGAGGCGGGCGTGGACGATTTCCTCGCGGAGGCCACGCCGGAGGCGAAGCTCGAGCTGATCAAGAAGGAACAGACCGAGGGCCGGCTGGTGGCTATGACGGGCGACGGCACCAACGACGCGCCCGCGCTCGCCCAAGCGGACGTGGGTGTGGCGATGAACACCGGCACCCAGGCCGCGCGCGAGGCCGGGAACATGGTCGACCTCGACTCGAACCCGACGAAGCTGATCGAGATCGTCGAGGTGGGCAAGCAGCTCCTGATCACGCGCGGCGCGCTCACCACCTTCTCGATCGCCAACGACGTCGCCAAGTACTTCGCGATCCTGCCCGCGATGTTCGCGGTCACCTACGCAGCGTCGCCGGGCGCCAAGGGCCCGCTCGACAAGCTCAACCTGATGCAGCTGGGCACGCCGCTGTCGGCGATCCTCTCCGCCGTCATCTTCAACGCGCTGATCATCCCGCTGCTCATCCCGCTGGCGCTGAAGGGAGTGCGCTACCGGCCGGCGGGCGCGACGGCGCTGCTGCGGCGCAACCTCCTGATCTACGGCCTCGGCGGCATCATCGCGCCGTTCGCCGGGATCAAGCTGCTCGACCTACTGATCCACGGCGTCTTCGGGGCCTAGCGATGGAAGCCGTCCCGAGCATCGGCGAGAGGTTGCGCGAGCCGCGGCCGGTTCGCGCCCAGGGGATGGCGATGGCACTGCTGCTGCTCACAGATCCCGAGCGGCCGCTCTGGGGAACCGGCGACGACGACGAACTCGAGCGCGCCATCATTGAGGTAGAGGAGCGGCTCGACACGTCTGCCGTGGGAGCCGCGCTGTGATCGCATGGGACGAGACATGGAGACCGCGCGGGGCCACTACAAGATCTTTCTCGGCATGGCGGCGGGCGTCGGCAAGACGTACCGCATGCTCCAGGAGGCCCGCGCCGAGGCCGAGGCGGGACGGGACGTCGTGATCGGCTACCTCGAGCCGCACGGGCGGGTGGAGACCATTGCGCAGGCACAGGGCCTGGAACAGCTGCCGCGGCGGCGCGTGCCCTACCGGGACACGCTCGTCGAGGAGATGGACCTGCCGGGCGTCCTGGCGCGCGCGCCGGAGCTGTGCGTGATCGACGAGCTCGCCCACACCAACCCGCCCGGGCTCGAGTACGAGAAGCGCTACCAGGACATCGACGACGTACTGGGCGCGGGGATCGACGTGTTCTCCACTGTCAACGTGCAGCACCTGGAGAGCCTCAACGACCAGATCGCCGAGCTGACCGGCGTGCGGGTGCGCGAGACCTTCCCGGACACCGTGCTCGCGGCGGCCGACGAGGTCGTGCTGATCGACCTGACGCCGCAGGCCCTGATCCAGCGCCTGCGCGAGGGCAAGGTCTACCCGCTGGAGCGTGTGGACGCCGCGCTGAACAACTTCTTCAGGATCGAGAACCTCGACGCGCTGCGCGAGGTGGCTCTCCGCCAGGTGGCGGAGGACGTGGAGGCGAAGCGGATCGTCGGGGCCGAGCCGGCCGGGCGCCGCGAGGACCGGGTGGCGGGCGCCGCGCCGCTGGCGGTGGGGGAGCGGCTGATGGCGCTCGTGAGCGCGCGGCCGTCGTCGCAGCGGCTCGTGCGGCGCGCTTGGCGCTCCGCCCAGCGGCTGGGCGCCGAGCTCGATCTGCTGTACGTGCGCAGGCCGGGCGCGCGCAATGACGGCCGCGACGAGCAGCTCCAGGCGCTGCGCAAGCTGGCGGCGGCACTCGGGGCTCACCTGATCGTGGAGGAGGGGCACGACGTTGCCGAGACCGCGGCGCGGGTGGCAGCGCGGCGCGGCACTACCTACGTCCTGATGGGCGAGCCGCGCTCGGCCAAGGGGCTGAGGCGCTTCGGCGTGTCGCTCCCGGAGAAGCTCCTCGAGGAGCTGCCGGGGGTCGATATCCGCATCGTTGCCGACCGCACCAAGCGGCCGGAGAGAGGGGAGGATGAATGACGGCCCTGATCGTGGTCATAGCGCTCGTGGTGGTGGCGGCCATCGTCCTGCTCACCGTGCGCTGGCGCAACCCGGACAAGCTTCCCCATCGCATGTCGCCGCCGGCCGGGCGCATCCTCTTCCCGTTGCTGGGCGACACCGTGTCGCAGTCCGCGCTCGACGCCACGTTGCGGCTCGCGCGCGCGGAGGGCGCCACGCTCGTGCCCGCCTATCTCGCCAGCGTGCCGCTCCAGCTGCCGCTGGCCTCGCCGCTGCCGGCCGAGTGCACCCGCGCCATGCCGCTGCTCGAGACGATCGAGCAGCGCGCCGCTCGCCTGCACGTGCCGGTGGACGCCCGCATTGAGACCGGTCGCTCGCCGCGGCACGCCCTGCGGCAGCTGCTCAAGACCGAGCACTTCGACCGCATCGTCGTTCCGGCCGCCACGGCCTCGAGCTCGGGCTTCTCCCCGGAGGACATCGCGTGGCTGCTCGAGAACGCTCCGGGGGAGATCGTTGTGGTGCGCGCGGAGCGCGACAAGGGTCGCCGGCACACGCCTGCCAAGAGGACGCGGCAGCAGGCCGGCGCCGGTCACCGACGCGCGACCGTCGGAATGTAGATACTGCGCCCTGATGAGGAGGGCTCGTCTCACCGCCCTGGCGGGCGCCGTGGCCGCGTGCGCGCTGCTGCTGCCGACGGGCGCCGGCGCGGCCGGGCCGGTGCGGCATCTCCGGCTCGGCTCGCTCGAGCTTCACCGCTGCGGTCAGGGCCTGCCGGGCTACTGCGGCTCGCTGTCGCGGCGGCTCGATCCCGCGCTCAAGCACGGGCCGCGCATCAAGATCGGCTTCCAGTGGCTGCCGCCGCACGGCAAGGCCAAGGGCCCGGCACTCGTTGCGGTCGAGGGTGGCCCCGGCTACCCGTCATCGGGCAGCGACTTCGAGTACCAGGGCATCTTCAGCCCGCTGATCGGCTCGCGCGGCCTGCTGCTCGTGGACCAGCGCGGCACCGGCATGTCCGGGCTGATCGACTGCAAGAAGCTGCAGAATTTCGTGGGACGCACGTCCGGCCCAGCATTCGCAAAGCGCGTGGCCGCCTGCGCCACGCAGATCGAGCGGCGCCACCCGCACGTGCACGCGGCCGACCTGTTCGGCACCGCCTACGCCGCCGACGATCTCGCGGCGGTGCTGCGGGCGACGCGGCTCGGCAAGGTTGACCTCTACGGCGACTCGTACGGCACCTGGTTCGTGCAGTCGTTCATCGCGCGCCACCCGGACACGGTCCGCTCCGTCACGCTCGACTCGGCCTATCCAGTGGTGGGGCTCGACCCGTGGTACGCGTCCTCCGGGCCTGTGGCCCGGGGTGCGCTCGACGCCGTGTGCGCGCGCGACCTGGCCTGCGCCGCGGCGGCGCCGGGCACGGCCACCGACCGCCTCGCGCAGCTGCTCGACAAGCTGCGGGCGGCGCCGATCACAGGCGCGGCGCGCGACTCCGACGGCGCGCCCGCACGCGCGCGGGTGACGGTGCGAACGATCGTGGACCTCGTGCAGGACGCGGCGTCCGACCCCGTGATCTACCGCGAGCTCGATCCGTCGGTGCGCGCCGCGCTCGCGGGCGACAACGTGCCGCTGCTGCGCCTGGCGGTGCAATCCGGCACCTACGACCACGGAGCGAGCCCCGCGAGCTACTTCTCGGACGGCCTCTACTGGGCGGTGAGCTGCGTCGACTACCCGCAGCTCTTCTCGATGACCGCCTCGCCGGCGCAGCGCCGGACTCAGCTCGCCGCCAGCCTGGCGGCGCCACCCGCGGGCGACCCGTTCGCGCCGTTCACCTCGTCCGAGTGGGTGACGATGAGCGCCTACGATGAGCCCTACATGGGCTGCCTCGACTGGCCCAAGCCGGCGCACCAAGCGCCGCCGGTGCCGCCCGGCTCGCAGCCGCTGCCCGCCTCGGTGCCGATGCTGATCCTCGGCGGTGACCTCGACTCGCTGACGCCGGAGCCGGACGTCGAGAAGTTCGGGCCGACACTCGGGCAGCACGTGCGGATCGTCAAGCTCAGCAACGCGGTGCACGTGAGCTCCGAGGGCGACACGCTGCTGCTCGGCGCTACCCACTGCGCGCGCCAGATCGTCCGCGCATTCGTGCGT
>DASXNY010000055.1:0-19292 GCA_036494715.1 Thermoleophilaceae bacterium | reverse complement strand
CCACATGATCGGCGCGACCACCGGCAGCGCCAGCAGGTTGGCCGGCAGGCTCACGAGCTGCACCGAGCCGAAGTGGTGGGCCAGCAGTGGCGCGGTGGCAAGCGTGGCAGCGGTGGTGATGGCCGCGCCGTCGGCGAGCGGCCCGGGCAGCCAGCGCAGGCCGCGCCGCAGTCCGGGCACGAGCAGCGCTATGCCCACCACTGCCGCGAACGAGAGCTGCCAGCCCGGGTCCCCGGCCACACGCGGGTTCACGACTAGCGTCCCCGCAGCCGCCAGCAGCAGCGCGTACCAGCGCGACGCCGGTCTCGCGGTCGCCGCGGCCGCCAGCCCGGCCGCGCCCATCACCCCGGCGCGCTGGAGCGACGGGCCAGCGCCGGCCAGTGGCACATACACAGCCACCAGTGCCCCGACGCCGGCCACGCGCGCCCGCGGCCCAAGGCCGATGAGCGCGAACAGCGGCAGCACGAGAGCGCCGAGCAGCATCACGTTCTCTCCAGAGACCGCCAGCAGGTGACTGAGCCCCGAGCGTCGGAAGTCGTCCTCGACGTCCGAGCCGATCCCCTGGTCCTCGCCCAACACCATGCCCGTGGCGAGCGCGCCGTCGCCGGGGGACAGGCCGGACGCGATGCCGTGCTCTGAGCGCAACCGCAGCCGGTCGACCGCGCCCAGCACCCCGCCACGAGGCGGACCGCCCGGGCGCAGCCGCTCGAGCGCCAGCTCGAACCTGATCCCGCGCCGCCTCAGGTAGGCCGGATAGTCGAAGTCCGCCCCCGCGCTCCGCTTCGGCGCCTCCACCAACCCAGCGAGCGACAAGCCGGTGCCGATCGCGCCTCCGCGCGGCCAGCGCCAGCCGGACCGTGCACGCGCCAGCAGGTGCGCGCCCCGGGCCGGCCCCGAGGCAACCCGCACCTCGGCCGACGACCCGAACAGCGAAGGCCGCGGCCGCTCGAGCAGAAACGCCCGCCCCTCGAAGCGCTCGCCGGCACGCAGGGCCTGAGCCGGCCCATCGATCGCCCCTAGGCGAGCGTGGGCGACGAAGGCGCCGCAGCAGAGCAATGCCGCCGCGACCAAGCCCAACGAAGGCGCCCGGGCCAGCGCGAGCCCAACGGCGACCACGGCGGCCACCAACGCCACGTCGGCCAACCCGAGCCGAGCACCGAGCAGCCCAGTGACAAAGGCACCCAGCCCAGCGTGATACGGGTGCCGCCGCGCTCCCACCCCACAACCTTCCACGGAAGCATGTAACGGCTAAAGACCTAGCCGGAACGCTTCCGCGACGGCTCTGTAACAAGGATGTGGCGTCGCTGCTGGCTGCCGGATCATGGGAATGTGGCGTCGCTGCAGCCGCCGGATCACGGGAATGTGTCGCCGTGCTCACGGGACGTCGCTCCGCGCGGCGACACATTCCCGTGCCCGTCAGGCCCCCGAACTGCCGCACCTGACGCGACTCGCGGCGACGCCTGAAGCTCCAGCTCACATCTCAAAGCTCGGGCACGCTCAGGGCATGCAGCGACGTCAAGCGGCGCGGCTCAACCGCGACGAGTGGCCTGGCGCGCGTGACGGTATGTCGCCGCGCGGAGCGACGTCCCGTGAGCACGGCGACATACCGTCACGCGTGACAGGCTGCAGCGACCTCACAGCGTTTCGAGGTATCGTCGCGCGCGCCCAGGCTGCAGCGCGACCCAGAAAAGAACCCCTACGCGGCTTGCGCGAACCGCGCCACCGGCTTCTCGACCGCCACCCGCACCGCTGCGCACGAGTGGGCGTGGATCGCCCGTGGCTTCCCCTGCTTGTAGCTCGGCAGAATCCGGTCTCCCGGCTGGAATGGCGCGTGGCAGATTCCACACACGAGCCCCGAGAAACAGCTATCCCGCTCAACCAAGAGCATTTCGCTCCTCCCCACTGTGTAAGCCCGAGAGCACTCTCTCGAGCTTACGGTTCGATCCGGCGGCCTCAGTCCCTGCCGTCGATGGGTCGAATATCCCCATCGGCGGACTCATCCAAACAAGGTACGGCCGCGCCAGCTTCCAGCCGTTTCGAGACGACCGGTTTACCTCCGCTGAGTTAGCGGCCCGCGCGCTCATGGCACAAGCGACCGCCGCAGCGCCTCGAAGCGCTTGTCGCCGATGCCGGAGACCTCCTTGAGCTCGTCGAGCGAGCGGAAGCCGCCGTGCTGCTGGCGGTACTCGAGGATGCGGCCGGCGAGCGCCGGGCCGATCCCGTCGAGGCTCTCGAGCTGGACCTCGGTCGCCTGGCCGAGGCTGATCGGTCCCGCGGACGCGGAGCCGGCCGCGGCGGCGGTCCCCCCGGCCACCACCGCGGCCGCTCCGCGCCGCGGGACGATCACCTGCTGGCCGTCGTGGAGCGGCGCGGCAAGGTTGACGCCCGCCTCGTCGCCACGGGCGGATACCCCGCCCGCACGCTCGAGCGCGATCGCCAGCCGCGAGCCGGACGGCACCTTGTAGAGGCCGGGGCGGCGAACCGCCCCGGCCACGTCGACCCACAGCTCGCGGACCGTCGCCACGGGAGCCCGCGCGCCGCTCGCGGGAGCGAGCGACACCGCGGCCGCCGGCGGCGTTCCGCCGCCGCCGTGCCCATGAAGCCGCAGGGCAATCGCCAGGACCAGAAGTCCCAGCGCGGCCCAGGTGACGAGCTTGCCCTTGTCGATGTCCTCGAGCATGGGGCCACCCTACGAAGCCGCGTGTAAAGGGAAAAGACGCCGAGGTAACAGCTCCGCCCGCGGTTCGTGACAATGCCGTCGCAGATGAGCACCACGCACCACTACCGCGCCCGCGCCCACTGGACCGGCGACACCGGCCTCGGCTGGGACAACTACGCCCGCGCCCACACGGCCAGCGCCCCGCCGGCGGCCCCCGAGCTCACCATCACCACGGGCGAGTCGAAGGGCGACCCGTCGCAGCTCAACCCCGAGCAACTGCTCCTGATGGCGGCCTCCACCTGCCAACTGCTCTGGTTCCTCGACGTGGCCTCGAAGGCCCGCGTGGAAGTGGTCGAGTACGAAGACGACGCCGAAGCCGAGATGCCCGAGGACAACCCGCCGGTGAGGATCACCAAGATCGTGCTGCGGCCGCGCATCGTCGTGCGTCCCGGCCCGTCGGAGGACCGGGTCAGGCGGCTCGTCGAGCTGGCCCATCGCGAGTGCTACATCGCCAACAGCCTGACTACCGACGTCGAGGTAGAGCCGCAAGTCGAATTCGCCGCTTCGGGGTAGCGAAAGCGGACAAATATCGCCGTTCGGCGGTAGTCAGAAACCCGGCGCGCCGCCGATTACCCGGGGCGCATGGGTGCAGGGGGCCGCATCACGCGCGCGACTTTGCCGGGCTTGGCCGCGGTGGCCGCCGTTTTCCTGTTGGCGAACACAGCCCCAGCCGCCGCGCAGACCCACCGCCTCAAGCTGCGCCCCCTGAGCGCCACGGCGACCGAAAGCATCCGCCTCTTCAACCCACCCGTTCGGGATCGCGTCCGCGCGGCCCCGTTCCGCGCCCGCGCCGCCAGCCGCGCCGAGGCGCACTCCGCGGACACACGCTTCCGCACTCAGGACGGCTACGAGATCCCCGTCTCGGTGTCGTCCGACTACACGCCCGACCCGAACGTCGAGCAGGGCTACGTCAACTTCCTCGGCAGCCTCGTGCACAGCACCGAGCTCGGCAAGATCAGCATCTACATCGCCACCCCGAGCCAGATCGAGGACACCTTCTGCGGCCAGGGCGCGCTCGCGTGCTACGTAGGCGACAGCCAGCAGATGTTCGTGCCGGGCGTGGGCGAGCACAGCGACCCACCTGTGCAGTTCCTGATCGCGCACGAGTACGGCCACCACATCGAGCTGAATCGGTCGAACAGCCCCTGGTCCGCCTACGACCAGGGCGCAAAGCGCTGGGCGACCCACGAGAACGTCTGCGCGCTCGAGCGCCGCCACAAGGTGAAGACGGACTACTTCAACGACCCGAGCGAGGCGTTCGCGGAGTCCTACGCGGACATGCAGTACCCCGGCGTCGACTTCATCTACACGCCGTTGTTGAAGCCCGACCAGGGCGCCTTCGACGCGATCAAGGCGGACGTGCTCCAACCTTGGCAGGGCCCACAGCCGCTCGTACTCCACGGCAGCTTCCATGCCCATGGCCGCGCCGCGCGCTCGTACCGCGTGCAGACCCCTCTAGACGGCACCGCGAGCTTCCAGGTGTCGTCTTCCGACGGCGCCAGCTACCGGCTGCGCGTGCGCGCCGGCGGCCGCGAGATCAGGCGCCGCTCGGTGCACCCCGCCGGGGTGGCGAACTACACGATCTGCGGGCAGCGAGCGCTGACGGTCCAGGTGACCCGCGTTGCGGGCAGCGGCCCGTTCACGATCACCTCGGCGATCCCCTAGCGAACGTCGAAACCGGCGAGCCCCTCGGGCTCCTCCTCGGCCACCTCGACGTCCGCGACCTCCGCCCCGCTCGGGCCCTCGCGCGAGAAGCGCACGAGCGACTCGACCGCCTCGGGATCGCCCTCGAAGACCGCCTCGACCGCGCCGTCCGGGCGGTTGGCCACCCAGCCGGCCACGCCGCGCGAGGCTGCCTTCCGGCGCGTCGTGTCGCGAAAGAACACGCCCTGCACGCGCCCGCGGACGACCACTCGCCTGCGCACCGGGGAGCCGCTCACGACGCCACCGTCGCCAGCGTGTCGGCGAGCACGCGGCAGGCCAGCTCGAGGTGCTCCGGCTCGGCCCACTCGTCCGGGTGGTGGCTGAGCCCGTTACGGCAGGGAACGAAGAGCATCGCGCTCGGGACGCGCCGCGCGACGTAGCCCGCATCGTGGCCGGCCGGGCTGACCATCGCGAGCGGCCGCTCGCCGCAGCACTCCGCCGCGGCGCGCAGCACGCCGAGCAGCTCCGGATCGAACACCACCGGCCCGTACGGGTCCTGCTCCTCGCCGATCGCCACCGCGATCCCCTCGCCCGCGGCCGCTCGCGCGATCTCCTTGGCGCGTGCGACCAGGTGGTCCGGCGGATCGAGGCGGCTGCCGCGCACGTCCACGAGCAGCCGCACAGCACCCGCCACCACGGACGGCGCGTTGGGCTCCACCTCGATCCGGCCGGTGGTCAGGCTGACGCCGCCGGACTGCTCGCCGAGCTCGGCCAGCGCCTCGATCATCCGCGCGGCGGCACGCAGGGCGTCGCGGCGCTCCGCCATCGGGCTGCCCGCGTGCGCCTCCAATCCCGTCAGCTCGACGCCGAACTTGCGGATGCCGCGGATCCCCTCGACCACGCCGAGCCGTACGCCCTCGCGCTCGAGGATCGGGCCCTGCTCGATGTGCAGCTCGACGTAGGCGGCGGCCGGGTGCGAGCCCGGCTCCTCGTTGCCCGCGAAGCCCACGCGGTCGAGCTCCTCGCCGTACAGGGGGCCGTCGAACGCGTGCAGCGCGCGCACCTCGTCAAGCGTCGCCGCGCCGCCGTAGACCGCGGAGCCGGTGCAGAACGCCGGGAAGCGGCCCCCCTCCTCGTTCACCCATACGACGACATCGATCGGCGCCGCGGCGTCGACGCCCGCGTCCGCCAGTGCGCGCACCGCCTCCAATGCGGCCAGCACGCCGAACACGCCGTCGAAGCGCCCGCCGTTCGGCTGCGTGTCGAGGTGGCTGCCGCTCATCACCGCCGGCCGCCCGACCTCGCGGCCCTCGCGCCGCGCGAACAGGTTGCCGGCGCGGTCCGTGCGCAGGGCCAGCCCCGCGTCGCTCGCCCAGCTCGCGAACAGTTCGCGGCCGGCGCGGTCCTCGTCGGTGAGCGCGAGCCGCGACGAGCCGCCGTCCGGCGTGGCCCCCACCTCCGCCATCGCCATCAGATCGGACCAGAGCCGCTTGCCCGAGACCGCGGCCGCCGCGTCGCGGCTCATGCCGGGTCGCGGATCAACTCGATCGTCGAGCAGTGCACCCCGCCGCCGTTCTTCTGGATCTCGTCGTAGGGGATCGTCACGACCTCCACCCCGGCGCCCGAGAGCAGCTCGGCCGTGCGCGGCGAGCCCCCCGCCATCAGCACGCGCCCGGGGCGCAGGCAGAGGAGGTTCAGCCCCCACTCCTCCTCGGCGGCGGCCTCGATCGTCTCGATGCCGAGCTCGCGCAGCTTGACGAGGAAGTCGTAGGGCAGCCCGCTCGGGTCGATCAGCGCGCGGTCGACGTCGACCATCGCGAAATGCAGGTCGATGTGGATGCTGTAGCCCGCCACAGGCACGCGGATCAGCTCCACGCCGACGAGCTCGAGCAGCGCCTCGAGCTGGCGGAAGCCCTCCTCGTTGCAGCGGATCGAGGTGCCGAACGCGGCGAGCCCCGGCCGCAGCTTGGTAAACGAGCCGCCCTCCACCGTGCCCGTGCCGGTGATCGTCCCGAGAATCGGCATGCCCGCCGCGGCGAGCGCCCGCGTGGCGTGCTGCTCCTCGCCGCGCCGCATGCGCACGCCCATGCGGCCGACGATCGCGCCGCCGGGAACCGTGATCGAGGGGTCGCGCGTGTAGACGGCCTTGACGAACCCGCCGCCGAGCGGCTCGAGCACGTCCACCTCCACGCCCTCGGCACGCAGTGCGTCGACGAGGCCCGCGTGCTGGGCGGCCACGCGCTCGAGGTCGGGCGCGCGGCGGTCGGTCCAGTACCAGCGCCCGTTCGGGTCAACGAGCGCGCCGAGCTCCTCGTCCCAGGCGTCCTCGCGGATCGCGGTGAGCTCCTCGCCCGGCCGGCGCACCATCACGCGCCGCAGCACGCCCACCTCGTCCTGAGCGCCGAACGGCGCGCCCCAGACCTCCGCCAGCTCCTCGTGGAAGGGCGGCTCCGCGGCGTTCTCCATCGCCGCCTGATGGGCGTCGGGCGCGCCGCTCATCCCTTCTCCACCACGACGCGAATCGTCTCGAGCTTGCGGTCGCTGGCCCCACGCAGGCTGCCGCCCTGTGCCAGCGTGCTCTGGATGTAGTCGAGCGTCGGGCCGGTGAGCCGCTCCCCGGGGAGCACGTTGGGGATGCCGGGCGGGTAGGCGGCGAGCGACTCGGCGGCGATGTGCCCCTCGGCCTCGCGGAAGGGCACGACCTCCTGGATGGCGAGGAAGGCGTCGCGCGGCGCCATCGCGAGCGGGCCCCACGGCGGCGGCGGGGCGAACGCGCTGTCCTCGCGGTCGCCGGAGGCGGGCAGCTCGGACACCACGTGCCGCAACGCCTGCACGAGCGAGGCGCCGCTCTTGGCCGCGTCCTCCCCCACGCCGAAGACCGCCACCATCACGTTCTCGGCGAACAGCTCGAGGTTGATGTCGTCGAGCTGGAGCATCAGCGGGGCGATCTCGTAGCCGGTGCGGCCGGTGCCGCGCACGTCGATCGCCACCCGCAGCGGGTCGTAGGCGAACACGCCCGGGCGTCCGGCAATGCGCTCGTCCAGCACGTCGAGCCCGGGGATCTCGCGGATCGCCTCGCGAATGCCGGCGAGCGCCTCGAGCGTCGCGCCGAGCAGCTGCTCGCCGTGCAGCGCCGCCTGCCGGCGGGCGGCGTCGAGCGACGCGGTGAGCAGCGAGTTCGGGCTCGTCGACTCGAGCAGCGTCACCGAGCGGTCGATCACGCGCTCGTCGAGCAGGTCGCCGTGGCCGAGGTGCAGCATCGCGGACTGGGTCATGCTGCCGACGATCTTGTGGGTGCTCGAGATCACGAGGTCGGCGCCAAGCGACAGGGCGTGGGCCGGCAGGTCCGGGTGGAAGGCGAGGTGCGCGCCCCAGGCCTCGTCCACGATCAGGGGCACCCCGCGCGAGTGCGCGACCTCCGCCAGCGACGCCACGTCGGCCACCGCGCCGAAGTAGGTGGGCGAGACCACCTGCGCGGCCACCGCGCCCGGCGTCTCGGCGAGCGCGCGGTCGAGCGACTCGGGCGTGAGGCAGTGGGCGATCACCAGCTCCGGGTCGAGCTCGGGCGCGACGAACGTCGGCCGCAACCCCGAGATCACGAGCCCGTCGATCGTGCTCGAGTGCACGTTGCGCTGCACGACGAACTCGCCGCCCATCTGCGCGAGCGCGATGCAGGTGACGTGGTTGCCCTGGGAGGCGCCGTTGATCAGGAACCAGGTGCGCTTGGCGGCCCATGCCTCGGCGGCGAGCTCCTGCGCGCGCTGGAAGGGTGTCGGCTCGGGGCCGACGTCGATGCCCTGCATGAGCGCAGGGATATCGAGCGCGAGTGCGGACTCGCCGAACGCCTCGCGCATCTCCGGGTCCGCCCCCGCGCCGCCCTTGTGCCCGGGCACGTGGAAGCGGCCGGGGTTTCGCCCGGCGTACTCGCGCAGCGCTTCTAGGTACGGCGCATCCTCAGTGCCGGCGCGCGACGGCTGCGGTGCCGACCCTGGACGGACGGCCGACTGGTCTAGCCCGGCCATGCGCACGAGTCTATTTCCGGGCGAGCTCGAGCGCCGTGCGGGCCGCCTCCGCCGCGCTCGAGACCTGAACGATGCCCGTGTCGGGGACCCCGCCACGTACGAGCTCCCAGGTTCCGAGCCCCACCACCGGCGTGCCGCCCTTCAGCGCGAACGCGATCTCCGACAGCGTGCCGTAGCCGCCGCCCACCGCCACCACGACGTCTCCCGCGCGCGCCACGAGCGCGTTGCGCGCCTCGCCGAGCCCGGTCGGGACGACGACCTCGACGTAGGCGTTGGCCTCGCGCCGGTCGCGCCCCGGCAGGATGCCGACGGTCACGCCGCCGACGGACCGCGCGCCCCGGCAGACCGCCTCCATCACGCCGCCGCGCCCGCCGCAGACCACCACCGCGCCCGCCTCGGCGAGCAGCCGCCCGATCTCCTCGGCGGCATCGAACTCCTCGCCTGCGACGACGTCGGCCGGTCCGATCACCGCGACGTGCACGCGCTCGCTCAGCTGCGCTCGTCGCTCTCGTGGTCGAAGGGAAGGGTCTCGTCCTCCGCGGCGGGTGCCGCCCAGAGCTCCGGATCGTCGGCGCCGATCGGCCCGCGGCGCTCGGCCGCCGGGTAGAGCTCGTCGTGTACCTCGGGCTCGACGGCCGCGGCCTCGTTGGCGATGCTCGCCGCGCCGCGGCGCAGCGGTGGCGGCGCCGCCTGCTCCGGGTCGGGCTCGTCGGCCCGCCTCCGCTCGCGGCCGCCCGACAGGGACACGGACAGCGACACGTCGGCGACGGTCAGCGCGCCCCCTATGGCCATGAGACCCGACCCGGCGAGCCCGAGCCACGCTCCGATCTCGAGCGACGCCCCCTGGGCGGCGGGCGGGTGGTTGACGAGCTGGGACACCACGACCACCAAGGCGCCGATGCCAATCGCGGGCAGCGTCGAGCCTCGCACCGCAGCCTGCCAGACGAGGTTGGCCACCGTCACCCAGAGCGCGCCCAGCGCCAGCGCCGCGAGCACGAGGTCGAGCACCTCGAACACGGTCCAGGCGCTCAGCCCGGGCTCGTACCAGTGCAGGAAGAGGCTGACGAGCAAGAGCGCTCCGCCGCCGGCGGCGAGCACAGGTCCGAAGTCAATGCGTCGCATCTAGTGATGCCTTTCCCCGCCACCCGCCACCCGACACCCGCCACCTACAGCGATGCGAGCGCCTCGCCGGGAACCGCCCGGCTGAAGAGGAAGCCCTGCCCGCGCCTGCAGCCCGCGTCCACCACGAAGCGCAGCTGCTCCTCGGTCTCGATCCCCTCCGCGAACGCCTCCATCCCCAGGTTGCGCGCGAGCTGCACGATCGCCCTGACCATCATCGCCGAGGTCTGGTCGCCCGGCAGGCCCGCGACGAAGGAGCGGTCGATCTTGAGCGAGTCGGCCGGCAGTGCGCCGAGCCTGGCGAGCGACGAGTGCCCGGCCCCGAAGTCGTCGATCGCGAGCCGGAAGCCGTGCCGGCGGAGGTCGGACAGCACCTGCTGGGTGTGCTCCCAGTCGGTCATCGCCGCGGTCTCGGTGATCTCGATCACGAGCCGGTTGCTCTTGATCCCGGCGCCGGTGGCGTCATCGAGAATGCGCTGCACGAGCTCGGGCTCCCACAGCTGCCGCGGCGACAGGTTGAGCCCCACGCTCAGCGCCCAGCCCTGGTCGAGCCAGCGCCGCGTCTGGCGGCAGGCCTCGCCCACCACCCAGTCGGCGATCGGCTGGATCAGCCCCAGTTCCTCTGCCACCGGGATGAAGTCGCCAGGCGGGATCAGGCCGCGCTCGGGGTCGTCCCAGCGCACCAGGGCCTCGACGCCCACGATGTGCTCGTGCAGCCCGTGGCCGTTGCCGTTGTAGCCGTTCTCGAGCGCGCTGTGCAGGTTCACCACGGGCTGGTAGTGGAGGACGAACTCGTCGCGGTCGATCGCCTTGCGCAGGCGGGTGACGAAGCCAAGCCGCTCGCGCCCGCGCGCCGACTCGCCGCTGAACATCCCGAAGCGCGCCTTGCCGCCGCGACGTACCTCGTGCAGCGCCGTCGCGGCGTGGTCGATCAGGTCACCGGAGTAGCCGCCGTCGTAGGGGAACATGCTGATGCCGATGCTCGCCCCGATGAACGACTCGGCGCCGTGGATCAGGAACGGCTCCTCGAACGCCTCGTGCACGAGCTGCGCCATCTCGCGGGCGGTGCTCTCAGCGCTCAACTCCGCGTAGCGGTCTCGTACCCGCGGCGTACCCAGATCCGGCAGCAGCATCAGGAACTCGTCCGAGCCGTGGCGCGCGACCAGGTCCATCGTCCGCGCCAGCTCGCGCAGCCGCGACGCCGCCTGGCGCAGCAGCTCGTCGCCCGCCGCGCGGCCGAGGCTCTCGTTGACGAGGTGGAAGCGGTCGAGGTCGACGAACAGGACCGCCACCGCCGAGCCGCGCCGCCGCGCGCGGCCGAGCGCCAGCTCGAGGTGCTCCTCGAACAGACCGCGGTTGGGCAGCCCGGTGGTGCTGTCGTACTCGGACAGGTAGGCGATCTGCTCCTCGGCGCGCTTGCGGTCGCTGATGTCGCGCGCGAGCGCGAGGAACAGCAGCTCCGGCCCGCCCGCATCGAACAGACCGACGCGCACCTCAACCGGGAACGTGCTCGCGTCCTTGCGCCGGTACACCGTCTCGATCGTCACCGGCCGCCCGCGCGCCGACCCGGACACGAGGTCGTCGAGCGCCTCCTGGCTGAGCGCGGCATCCACCTCGCGGATGCGCATGCCGAGCAGCTCCTCGCGCGTGTAGCCGAGCGACTTCGCGGCGCCCTGGTTGACGTCGACCAGCCGTCCATCCGAGTCGAACACGAAGAAGCTGTCCGCCGCCTGCTCGACGAGCCGGCGGAAGCGGCGCTCGCTCTCCGCGATCGCCCGCTCGACGTTCCTGCGCTCGGTGATGTCGGAGGCCACGCCGACGAAGCGGCTCAGCTCGCCGTCCTCGTCGCGGATCGGGACGTCACGCGTGTAAGAGGCGAACTCGGTGCCGTCGCTGCGGCGCGCCCGGAACTCGCCCTCGAACGGCTCGCCGGCTCGCAGCGTCTTCAGCTTGCGGGCGGCGAACTCCGGGTCGTCCACCACGCGCAGCTCGTCGATCGTGCGGCCCACGGCGTCGGCGCGCGCGTAGCCGAAGAGCCGCTCGGCGTGGCTGTTCCAGTGGGTGACGGTGCCCAGGAGGTCCGTCGCGATCACGGCCACATCCACTTCGTCGAGCAGGCGCGAGTGGAACTCCGCCTCGCGCTCCGACCTGGCGAGCCGGGTGACGTCGAGCATCACGCCGCAGACCGTCGCGCCGCCTTCCGGCGTGCGGTGGAGCCGCACCGCGTCGCGGATCCAGACCGTGCTGCCGTCGGCCCTGACCGCGCGGTACTCGAGCTGCGCCTCGCCACCCCGGCGAGCCACCATGCGGACCTCGCGCACGGCGCGGCCGCGGTCCTCCGGATGGATGTGGTCGCCCCAGCTGCCGCCCCCGCCGGTCCAGCGCTCGGGCGGGTAGCCCAGCAGCTTCTCGGCGTGCCGGGATACGAAGGCGAAGTGCAGGTCCTCTACGTCCGCCTCCCAGACCAGCGCGCCGATGCCCTGGAGGAGATCCTCCTCGTTCACCGTGGTTCCAAGCATCCGACAATCCCTGCCTTTCGAGCGGGGAGGCGCACGGCCTCATGCCGCACGGTTCCCACCGGAACTCTCGAAAACGATTCCCCTATGCGGGAAAGGTTACGCCCCCAGAAAGGGCCGCTCAGCGAGTGTTCTAGCGTGGGGAGCCGCTAGCCGAGCACGAAGTTCACGAGCTTGCCCGGCACGACAATCGTCTTGACAACCCGGTGGCCGTCCAGATGGGCCGCCACCTTGGGCGATTCGCGGGCCATGCGCTCCTGCTCGGCGTCCTCGGCGCCGGACGGCACTGCCACGCGGTCGCGCAACTTTCCGTTCACCTGTACGACAACCTCGTTGGTGTCGCTCGCGAGCAGCGCGGGGTCCGCCTTGGGCCACGGCTGCTCCCAGACGCGCTCGCCGGTCATCAGCTCGTAGACCTCCGCGCCGAGATGCGGCGCGAACGGGAAGATCAGCGAGCCGGCGGTAGCGGTGGCGAAGCGCAGCTGGGAGCGCCCCTCGGGCGTGGCCTCGAGCGCCTCGCGCTGCCGGTAGGCCTCGTTCACCAGCTCGATCACGGCCGCGATCGCCGTGTTGAAGCCGAAGTGGCGCTCCATGTCATGGGTCGCCTTGTCGATCGCCCAGTGCGCCTTGCGCAGCAGCTCGCTCGGGGCGCCCTGCGGAGCGCCGCCCTCGAGCGGCTCTGTCGACTCCGCGAGCTCGGCGGCGAGGCGCCACAGCCGCGACAGGAAGCGGTGGATGCCGCCCGCGCCCGCGTCCGACCAGTCGGCGTCCTGGTCGATCGGGCCGAGGTAGAGGATGTAGGTTCGGAGCGTGTCCGCGCCGAAGCGGTCGACGGACTCCGCCGGGTTGACGACGTTGCCGCGCGACTTGGACATCTTCGCCCCGTCGCGCGTGATCATGCCCTGGGTGAAGAGGTTGGCGAACGGCTCCTGGAAGCCGACGTAGCCGAGGTCCGCGAGCGCCTTCGTGAAGAAGCGCGCGTACATCAGGTGCAGGATCGCGTGCTCGATGCCGCCGATGTACTGGTCGACCGGCATCCAGTGGTCGACGATCTCGCGGTCCCACGCGGCCTCGTCGTTGTGCGGGTCGCAGTAGCGGATGAAGTACCAGGACGAGTCGACGAAGGTGTCCATCGTGTCCGTCTCGCGCAACGCCGGACCGCCGCACACCGGGCACGTCGTGTTCACCCAATCCTCGGCGGCGGCGAGCGGTGAGCGGCCCTTGGGCGCGTAGTCCTCGACGTCGGGCAGCTCCACCGGCAGCTGGTCGTCCGGCACCGCCACGAGGCCGTGCTCGGGACAGTGGATGATCGGGATCGGGCAGCCCCAATAGCGCTGGCGCGAGAGCAGCCAGTCTCGCAGCTTGTAGTTGACGGCAGGCTTGCCCCGGCCCTCCGCCTCGAGCCACTCCACGATCTTGCCGAACGCGTCGCGGTTGTGGAGCCCGTCGAAGGCGCCACTGTTCACCATCGGGCCGTCGCCCGTGTAGGGCAGCTCCTCGCCGCCCCCGATCACGTGTCGAATCGGCAGGTTGAATTGCTTGGCGAACTCGTAGTCACGCTCGTCGTGGGCGGGCACGGCCATGATCGCGCCGGTGCCGTACTCCATCAGCACGTAGTCGGCGACGTACATCGGGATCTCCTCGCCGTTCACCGGATTGGTGACCGTGCGGCCGAGCGGCACGCCCGTCTTCTCCTTCGCCTCGGCGCGCTCCTCGGCCGACTCGCGGATCGCGCGGTTCACGTACTCGTGCACCTCGGGGGTGTCGCACAGCCTGAGCACGTCGGGGTGCTCCGGCGCCATGACGAAGAAGGTCGCGCCGAACAGCGTGTCGGGCCGCGTGGTGAAAACCGGATAGTCGATCCCCAGCTCCTCGCAGCGGAAGGTCACCTCGGCGCCCTCGGAGCGACCGATCCAGTTGCGCTGCATGGTGACCACGTGGTGCGGCCACTCGACCGTATCGAGGTCGTTCAGCAGGCGCTCGGCGTAGTCGGTGATCTTGAAGAACCACTGCTCGAGCTGGCGGACCTCCACCTCGCTGCCGCAACGCTCGCAGCGGCCGTCGATCACCTGCTCGTTGGCGAGCACGGTCTGGTCGACCGGGCACCAGTTCACCGCCGCCTCCTTGCGGTAGGCGAGCCCCTCCTCGAACAGCCGCAGGAAGATCCACTGCGTCCAGCGGTAGTAGCGCGGGTCGTCGGTGGCGAGCTCGCGCGACCAGTCGATCGAGATCCCCCAGCGGTGGAACTGGCGGCGGAACTCGTTGATCGATGCCTCGGTGGAGACGCGCGGGTGCTGGCCGGTCTTGATCGCGTGGTTCTCGGCGGGCAGGCCGAAGGCGTCGTAGCCCATCGGCTGCAGCACCTTCTGGCCGATGCGGCGGCGGTAGTGGGCGATCGCGTCGCCGACGCTGTAGACCTTCAGGTGGCCGATGTGCGGCTCGCCCGACGGGTAGGGCAGCATCACGAGGACGTAGGACTTGTGCTCGTCCTTCGCCTCCTCGTTCGAGACCTCCCAGGTGTGCTCGTCCGCCCACACCTTCTGCCACTTGGGCTCGATCAATTTCGGGTCGTAGCGCTGCTCCATGGAGAGGGAGAGATTAGTAGTAGGTCCCGTCCGGTACTTTTGCCTGGATTCGCATGGGAAATGGCGGTAAGAGCGGCTCCCGCGCGGCGGATCTCGCGGCGCAGCAGGTGGAGGCCATCGTCTCCGCCGCACACGACGCCGCGGAGGACATCCGCGAGGAGGCGCGCACGGCGGCTCGCCGCGAGGCGGCGGCGATCACCGGCGATGCCGGGGCCGCGGCCGAGCGCATGCGCGCCGAGGGCGAGGCGCTGCGCGGCGAGGCGCAGACGCTGCGCGACAAGGCCAAGGAGGAGAGCGACCACATGCGCGCCGAAGCCACGCGCATCCTGTCCGACGCGCGCTCCGAGGCGGACACCATGCGGGCCGACGCCCAGGCCGCCGCGGTGCGGCTCGGGGCGGAGGCCAAGGAGCGCGCGGACTCACTGAGGGCCGATGCGCACGCCACCTCCGAGAAGCTGCGCGGCGAGGCCGACGCGGAGCGCACGCGTGCGCAGGAGGAGGCCGCGAGGCAGATCACCGAGGCGGAGGGGAAGGCGCGCGTGCTCGGCGCCGCCGCCGAGCAGGCCGGCGAGCAGAGCCGGGCGGAGGCGAAGGAGCAGGCCGACGCCTCGCTCGCCGCCGCCGAGGCGGAGGCGACGAAGGTGCTGAACGAGGCGCGCCGCGACGCCGACCGCCAGCTCCAGGAGGCGCGCGCCGAGGCGGTGCGGCTCGGCGAGGAGGCGCGCCGCGACGCGGCCGCACGCGTAGAGGAGGCGGAGCGCGCAGCGGAGGAGATGCTCGGGGACGCGAAGGCCGTGAGCGCGGGGCTGCGGTCGCTTGGCCGCACGCTGTCGGACCAGGCGGAGAAGATCCTGCGCGACGTACAGGCCGGCCACAAGCGCATCCGCGGCGACCTGCGCACCGTCACCGGCTCGTCCGGCACGTCCGGCTCGTCCGCGCCGCCCGAGGAGCTCGAGCCGCGCCGCGGCGAGCGGCGCGCGCCCGGCGGCGTCTTCGACGACCTCGAGGTGCCGAGCTGGGCCGAGAAGCCCGACTAGGCCGGTCCTAGTTCGTCGCCACCATCACGTCCGACGCCTTGACCACGGCCGTTACCTCGCTGCCCTCCTGAAGGCCGAGTTCGCGCACCGCTTCCACGGTGATAGACGCGACGAGGCGCACGCCGTTCGCGTCGAGCTCGACGTTGGCGATCGCCTCACCCTGGCGGATGGCGGTCACGCGGGCGGGCACCTGGTTGCGGGCACTGAGCTTCATCCGGACTCCTCCTTTGCGCCTCAGCGGCGCTCCACGATCACAGTTGTCGACTTGACCACCGCCGCGGCCAGCACGCCGGGCGCGAGCTCCAGCTCGTCCGCCGCCTCGCGCGACATGAGCGATACGACGCGGAACGGGCCGCAGGCGAGGTCGACCTTTGCCATCACGCCGTCCTTCTCCACCGACACGACGACGCCCTGTAGACGGTTGCGCGCGCTCGTGCGGTCGTCGCCGCCACGCTGTTCGCGCAGCAGCGCGGCCAGGTCCTGGGCGGCCATGTAGCGCTGGCGCCCCTGCCGCTCGAACTTGATCTTCCCGTCGCGCTCCCAGCGTCGAAGCGTGTCGAGGCTTACCCCGAGCGCTGTTGCCGCGGTTCCGATTCGGACGAGCTCGCTGATGCCAGACCTCCCATTCGCTGTGGTGATTCTGGCGTAAGCGGCTCACCCCTGCCGGGACGCGGGAAGAGCACGCCGCCGCTCACTCGTACGCGCACACGGTCGCCGAGCTCGGGGCCGGGCACGGGCCCGACCGCGACGAGGCGGCCGCCGTCGGCATCGAGCTCGAGCCGGACGCCGTCCTCGAGCGGGACGACGCGCGTCACTTTGCCGCCAATCGGGCCGTCCGGGTCGAGCGTCACGTGCGCGGGCCGGACGTAGCGCACCGACTCGCCCTCCTCGATGCGCCCGACGAAACCGAGGAACTCGGCCACCGCCGGGGTGGGCGGCTGGTCGAGGATCTCGCGCGGCGGTCCGGCCGCCGCGATGCCGCCGTCGAGCAGGACCAGCAGGCGGTCCGCGAGCGCCCACGCCTCGGCGCGGTCGTGCACCACCACGAGCGTCGCGCGCTGCTCCGAGCGGAAGGCGGACGAGGCGTCATAGAGCAGGTCCGCGCGGCTCGACGCGTCGAGGCCGGCGAACGGCTCGTCGAGCAGCAGGACGTCGGGCTCGACCGCCAGCGCGCGCGCCAGGTGCACGCGCCGCTGCTCGCCACCGGATAGGCCCCGCGCAGGCTGGCCCGCGTACGCCCCCGCGCCCAGCAGCTCGAGCGCCGCCAGGGCGCGACGGCGGCGCTGCCCGCGCGGCACGCCCCACCACGCCAACGCGGCCTCGACGTTGGCGAGCGCGCTGCGGCGGGCGAGCGAGGGCGCCTGCAGCGCCGCGGCCACGCGGCCGTCGGTGTTCACGCTCCCGGCGGCGGCGGGCAGCAGCCCGGCGAGCGCGGCCAGCAGCGTGGACTTGCCGGCGCCGTTGGGGCCGAGCAGCGCGCACACCTCGCCGCGCTGGAGCGCGAGATCGACCCCCTCCACCACCGTCCTCGCCCCGCGCTTGACGGCGAGGCCAGTGGCGGTCAGGACGGCCGCTGAAGCGTCCACTGCGCCTCTCGCTGCTGGGCCACGGTGAGGAAGGCCGCGACGATCAGGACCAGGCCGAGCAGGATCACGCCGAGTGCGATCGCGAGCCCGTAGTCGCCCGCCGACACCTGCGCGAGCACCGCGCTCGCCAGCGTCTGCGTCTGGCCCTGGATGTTGCCGCCAACTAGCACCACGGCGCCCACCTCGGACAGCGCCGAGCCCATCGCGGCGATGGCCGCGGCGAACACACCCACGCGCGCTTCGCGCAGCGCCAGGGCCGCGACCCGCACGCGCGACGCGCCCAGCGCCCGCGCCTGGTCGCGCAGTCCCTCCGGCACCGCCTGCAGCGCCGCCGCGCTGAGGGCGATCACCACCGGCAGCGCCAGCACGGTCTGCGCCAGGACGATGCCGCCGACCGTGTAGATCAGATGGAGGCCGCCGAGCGGCGCCTGGCGGAACAGAAGCAGCGACACGATCAGGCCGATCACCACCGGCGGCAGGCCAAGCCCCGCGTTGGCGAGCGCGAGGCCGAAGTTGCGACCGCGGAAGCGGCCGAGCCCGAGCCACAAGCCGACGGGCAGGCCGAGCACGAGCGCGATCGCGGTGGACTCGACGCCGATCCGGAGCGTCAGCCACAGCACCGAGTAGACCTGATCGTCGCCGTGGATCAGCAGGTCCCAGGCCTCGTGGATGCCGTGGGAGATGAACTGCATCTAGGGACCCTGGACGTAGATCACGCGACCGTCCGACAGCCGGTAGACCGAGCCGATCTTCTTCCCCTGGCCCACGACCTTCTGGCCGCTGAGCTGGAGCGTGCGGATCTTCGCGCCCTGCTTGGTGATCACCGTGCTGCCCTGCGGCGTGTTGCGCACCACCGACACGTTCTTGTCCGTGAGGATGTTCGTCAGCTTGAGCGAGGAGAGCGCGGCGAGCAGGAAGGCCACGGCCAGCACGATGCCGAGGTCGAACAGGTTCACGAGGCCGTCGAGCGGATCGCCCGCGCGGTCGATGTGGCGCCGCGCGCGCGGTGTGACGTGCACGCTCATGCCTTCTCCTCCGCGAGCACGTCGCCGGCCGGCGCCGGCCGCTCCTCGGTCCGCTGCAGCGCCACCGGCTCGGCGGACAGCGTCGCGGCGATGTACTCGAGGTCGGACAGGTCCTGCCCGTAGAGGCGGTCGCGCACCAGTGAGATGCCGTACGCGATCGCGCCGATCAGCAGGCCGAGCACGGTCACGCTGAAGGCCACGCGCAGATTGTCGCTGAGGCGCTTCACGTCGCCCGCCGCGAGCCCGGCGAGCGCCGGGGAGAGCGGGATCAGGGTGCCCATCAGGCCAAGCGCCGGACCGGCCCGCACGAGCATGCGCGTGCGCTCGAGCCGCCTGAGCGAGCCGAAGTCGAAGTCCGCGAGGCGCTTGGCCATGCGGTCGCTCGCGCCGGGGCCGGCGTCCTCCACGAGCGCGCTCACCGTCTTCTCCATCGAGGTGCTCCACGACACTGGCCTGAGCGCCGCGAGGGCCGCGCCCCGGTCCTTCCTCGCGAGCGCCTCGCCCGCCGAGCTGACCGCGCGCTGGAGCCGCCCGAAGTTGCGCCTGCGGCGGCGCAGGAGCTCGACCAGGAAGCTGCCGAGCTCGATCAGGACCAGGGCGAGCGCCACGAGCGCGAGGATCAGCACGGGCACGCGCAGGGCCTCGGCCACGTGGAAGATCACCTGCTCGATGTCGTGCGCGCTCATGAATTCCTCAGACGCAGACCCCGCCTCGCCTCACGGGCGGCCCCGAGGGCAAACAACAGCACAGCGGCGATGGCCGTGTAGGGCAGGTCGGTCTTGTGGCGGTCGCTGCCCGCCTGGGCGGCGGGCTGCGCGGCCTCGGCCGCCTTGAGCAGGCCGGCGGCGGTGGCTGGTCGGGAGGAGGCGAGGAGGATGCCGCGTACGACTGGGGTGGCGGGGGGCGGGGTGGCGGGCTTCTGGGTGGCGGGGGGCGGGGGGCTGGGGGCGGGGTTCGGAGTGCGGAGTGCGGGGGGCGGAGTGCTCTGCGGTGCCGTCGTGCTGCCACTACCGCTGCCGTTCCCGCCACCCGCCCCCTG
>DASXNY010000054.1:0-16679 GCA_036494715.1 Thermoleophilaceae bacterium | reverse complement strand
CACCCCTCGACGATCATGCCGGGCGGCTGCAGCGCCGACATCACGCACCAGACCTGCACGGACTACTACGTGCGCCTGATGCGCTACTTCGACTACGTCAAGCGCAGCGTGCCGATGCACGACGACCTCTACGACTTCTTCCTGACGGAGTTGCCGGGGTACGACATGGTCGGCTACCGCGAGACGAACCTCGTGAACTGGGGCTCGTTCGACGACCCCGACTACGTCGACTACGACTACCGCCACATGACGGACTGGGGCCGCAAGCGCTACGTCACCCCGGGCATCGCGATCGGCGGCGAGCTGATCACGACGGACCTCGTGGAGATCAACCTGGCGATCCGCATCCTGCTCGGCAGCTCGTACTTCGACGGCTGGGAGAACGAGCCCACGTTCGTCACGCAGGACCCGCTCGGCAACCCGGTGGACAAGAACCATCCGTGGAACAAGGTCACGCTGCCAAAGCCGCAGAAGCGCGACTTCACGGACAAGTACACGTGGGTCGTGTCGCCGCGCGTCTACGACAAGCGCACGGACACGCACGTCTGCTGCGACACCGGCGGCGGCCCGTTCGCGCGCCAGTGGTGCACCGCAAAGGCGGGGCTCGTCGACTTCGGCTACGCGAAGGCCACCGGCAACAGCATCAAGATGGTGCTGCCGCGCTCGGCGAGCCTGCCCGAGACCGAGATGGAGTGGATGGTGCCGGAGAAGTCGAACGCGATCGAGCGGGACCGCGCCCGCACCTACCACCAGGCCTACTCCGCGCTGATCGCGTTGCACTGCCTGGAGCGGGCGATGAAGGAGGTCCAGGCGGGGCGCACCAAGAGCTGGAACGAGTTCAAGGTGCCGGAGTCCGCCGTGAGCTGCGGCTTCCATGAGGCCGCGCGCGGGGTCCTCTCCCACCACATGGTGATCCGCGACCACAAGATCGCGAACTACCAGCCCTACCCGCCGACGCCGTGGAACGCGAGCCCGCGCGACGTGTACGGCACGCCCGGCCCCTACGAGGATGCGGTGCAGAACACGCCGATCTTCGAGGAGAACGGTCCCGAGAACTTCAAGGGGATCGACATCATGCGGGCCGTGCGGTCGTTCGACCCCTGCCTGCCGTGCGGCGTGCACATGTATGGCGGCACGGGCTCGGTCAGGAAGGTGGTTCATACGCCGACGGCGATGGCGTGATGGGTCCGCAGTCCGCAGTCCACAGTCCGCAGAGCGAAGACCTCGTTGCGCGAGTTCAGGACCTGAGTGCGAGGGTTGCCTCGCTCGAGGATGCTGGTGCTCGGGCGTTGGCCGAGGAGCTCGTGTCGGCTGTCGTTCAGATGTATGGGGTTGGGCTCGAGCGGATCATGGAGCTGGTCGGGGACTCGCCCTCGATCAGGGACGCGTTCGCCTCCGATGACGTGGTCGCGAGCCTGCTGCTGATCCACGACCTCTATCCCGTCCCGCTCGAGGAGCGGGTGGCGGAGGCGCTCGACAGCGTGCGGCCCTACATGGAGTCACATGGAGGCGACGTCGAGCTGCTCGGAGTCGCCGACGGCATCGCGCACCTGCGGCTGCAGGGAAGCTGCCGTTCGTGCGCGGCCTCGTCTGCCACGCTCGAGCTGGCCGTGAGGCAGGCGCTCGAGGAGGCGGCGCCCGACCTCCATGGGATGGAGGTGGACGGCGTCGTCGAGGCGGAGCCGGAGGTGGCGCCCGAGCTCATGGGCGTGGCCCTGCCGATGGCCCCCGCCGGAGGTGCGCCGTCGTGGTTCGACGTCGACGGCCTTGGCGCGCTCGGGCCGGAGGAGTTCGTGGGCGCGGACGTGGCCGGCACGCCGCTCGTGATCGCCAACGTGGAGGGCACGCTGCTCGCCTATATGGATCGCTGCGCGAGCTGCGGCGGCGAGCTGCACGGCGGCTCGCTGTCCGCGGGCGCGCTCACCTGTCCCTCGTGCGCGCGCAGCTTCTTCCTCCCGCGCGCGGGGCGCTCGCTCGACGACGACGGGCTCCAGCTCGCGCCGGTTCCGCTCCTGCGCGAGAACGGCGGCGTGAGGGTCGCGCTCTCGCAATGAGCGAGCGACGCCTGGACCTCGAGGCGGCGGCCGCGGGGCGCCGGCGCGCTGCGGTCGTGTCGGGGTTGCGCACGCTCGCGCGTGCGCCGGGGTCGCAGGTGGCGGGTGGCGGGGGGCGGGATGAGCATTGCGATCTGTGTCAGGGGCTCATCCCCGGCGACCACCGCCATCTGCTGAACCTGCATGAGCGGCAGATCGCCTGTGTGTGTGAGAGCTGTTTCGCGATCCGTTCCGGCGACCCGGACCTGCGGCCGGTGGGTCAGCGGACGGTCTGGCTCGAGGGCTTCGAGATGCCCGACGACGTGTGGGCGCAGTTCCGTATTCCGATCGGCCTCGCGTTCTTCATGTTCAGCAGCGTGACCGAGTGCGTCGTCGCGCTCTATCCGAGCCCCGCCGGCGCGACCGAGAGCGAGCTGCACTTCGAGTCCTGGAACCGGCTCGTCGCCCTCAACCCGGTGCTCGAGCGGCTCGAGCCCGACGGCGAGGCGCTGATCGTCAACCGCATGTCGGTCCCGCACGCCTATGCGATCGCCCCGATCGACCGCTGCTACATGCTCGTCGGGCTCGTCAAGTCGAGCTGGCAGGGGATCTCGGGGGGGATCGAGGTCGAGCGGGCCGTGGATGGGTACTTCGACGAGTTGCGCGGGAGGGCTGTCGTCGGATGACCGCCAGTCCAGAGGCCAGAGGCCAGCGGCCAGAGGCTGTCGAGCCGGAGTTCGCGGTGCTCGGTGCGTCCGCCGTTCGACATGCGGCCGTGCCTACGCTCGCGTTCGACCTGCACGTGGCGGAGCCCAGCGGGCGGCAGGTCTACACGGTCGCGCTGACGGTGCAGGTGATGATCGAGCCGGCGCGGCGCAGGTACGACGACGCGGCGCGCGAGAAGCTCGTCGAGCTGTTCGGGCCGCCCGAGCGCTGGGCAGTGACGACGCGCAACATGGTGTGGGCCCACCTCGACGCGCTCGTCCCCGGCTTCACCGGCTCGACCACGTTCCGCGTGCCGATCGTCTGCAGCTACGACCACGAGGTCGCGGCCGCCAAGTACTTCCACTCGCTCGGCGACGGCGAGGTGCCGCTGGCGTTCAACTTCAACGGGACGGTCTACTACCGGGACGACGACGGCGGGCTGCAGATGTCGCTCGTGCCGTGGAGCTGCTCGGCCGAGTACCGGATGCCCGTGTCCGTCTGGCGCGATCTGATCGAGCACTACTACCCGCAGGCGGGCTGGCTGGCGCTGCACATCGACACGCTCGACGCGCTCGCGCGGGAGAAGGCGCGGCGCGGGCTGCCCACGCTCGACGCCTGCGTGTCCCAGCTGCTCGCTGAAAACGAGGGACGCGAGCCGTGAGCGAAGGCCTCGACCGCCTGGTGGAGTCGCTCCTCTACGAGGGCTACGCGCTCTACCCGTACACGCCGGGCGCGACCAAGAACGCCACGCCCACGCCGTTCGGGATCGTCTACCCGCCGGCGTACGCGGCACGGGGGCAGAGCACCTTCGATCACCTCCTGCTCGACTGCCTTGCCGAGCCGGCGGCCGGCGCCGAGCTGCGGGCGGAGGTGCGCTTCCTCGCGCCCAGCGGCGTGCGGAACCAGGCGGAGGAGCGCCGCGCCGAGCTGCCGCCACTGGGGATCGGCGCCCCGGGGGTGACCGAGGAGTTCGGCTTCGGCGGCCTGTCGCTGCGGATGCACCTCTGGGCGAGCGACGTGGGCGAGTGCCGCGTCCGCGTCTCGCTGCGCGTGGAGAACACGACCGAGGCCGACGGCGAGCTCGACCGCGCCGGCGCCCTGCGCCACTCGCTGATCTCGACCCACCCCATCGTGCGCCTGTCGGCGGGCCGCTTCCTTTCGCCGCTCGACTGCGGGCGCGACTGCGACAGCGTCAACACCTGGCCGGTGCTCGCCTCGCCGGACGACGACGTGATGCTGGGCGCGGCGATCGTGCTGCCCGACCACCCGCAGGTCGCGCCCGAGAGCCTCGGCAACCTGTTCGACTCGACCGAGATCGAAGAGGCGCTCCTCCTGCACGTGCAGGTGCTCAGCGACGAGGAGCGCGCCGAAATCGAGCGCCAGGACCCGGTGGTGAGCGAGATGGTGGCGCGCGCCGCCGCCACCACCCCGGAGGAGCTGCTGCGGCTGCACGGCCGCGTGACCGTGCGCGACCCGGTGACGCGCGAGCCCCCCACACCGTCCACCGCGGTGCGCGACCCGAGCGCGGGCGAGACGTCGGCCGAGGTGAACGGGCAGCTGTTCAGGCGCGGCGGCCACGTGCTGCTGCGGCCCGGGCCGGACGCCGACCTTCACGCGCGCATGCTCGACGGCCGTAGCGCCACGATCGAGCGCATCTACACGGACTACGACGGCAAGGTCCACCTGGGCGTGACGGTCGACGGCGACCCCGGCCAGGACCTGATGCGGGACACCGGGCGCTTTCTGTTCTTCTTCGCACCCGAGGTGGAGGTGATCGCGTGAAGCACATTCTCGTGGCCGGGATCGGCAACGCGTGGATGAGGGACGACGGCTTCGGCGGCGAGGTGGCAAAGCGCCTCAACGAGACGGAGCTGCCGCCCGACGCCGCCGTGTTCGACTTCGGCACCGGCGGGCTCGACCTCGCCTACGAGGTGATGCGCGGCTACGACGCGCTGATCCTGATCGACATCAGCCGCCAGGGCGGCGAGCCCGGCACCCTCTACGTGATGGAGGCCGAAGAGGCCGACGTGGAGGTCGGAATCGAGGACGGCCAGGTGATCAACCCGCACGGCATGGACCCGCAGACCGTGCTGCGCTTCGTCAAGACGCTCGGCGCCTGGCCCGGCAAGGTGCTCGTGATCGCGTGCGAGCCGGCACAGGTCGAGGAGATGGGCATCGGGCTGAGCGAACAGGTGAGCGGCGCGGTGGAGCGCGCGGTCGAGCTCGTCAAGAGCACGATCGAGGAGCTGCGCCACGACGCCGCCTACGAGCCGGTGGAGTGAGGCGGCCTTGCACGAGCTGTCGCTGTCGAGCGCGATCGTCAACACCGTCGTCAAGCACGCCGACGGGCGGCGCGTGACGGTCGTGTCGATGCGCATCGGCGCGCTGCGGCAGGTCGTGCCGGACACGCTCGAGTTCTACTTCGGCTTCGTCTCCAAGGGGACGGTGTGCGAGGGCGCGCGGCTCGAGCAGGAGCTGATCCCGGCACGGGTCCGCTGCGACCCGTGCGGCCGCGAGTGGGAGATCGACATGCCGATCTTCCGCTGCCCGGGCTGCGGCGGCGCGGCGGAGGTCGCGAGCGGCAGCGAGTTCGAGGTGGAGTCAATCGACGTCGAGGAGGTCGAATGCACCGCACAAAGGTGAAGGTGGTCGAGGAGGCGCTCGACGCCAACAACACGATCGCGCAGGCCAACCGGGCGGATTTCGACCGCGCGGGCGTGCGCGTCGTGAACTTCATGAGCGCCCCCGGCGCCGGCAAGACGTCGCTGCTCGAGCGCGTGCTGCCGTCGCTCGATGGCATTCGCGCGGGCGTTCTCGAGGGCGACGTGCAGGGGTCGATGGACGCCGACCGGCTGGCCTCGCTGCACGTGCCGGTCACGCAGCTCAACACCGACCCGAGCTTCGGCGGCGAGTGCCATCTCGACGCCAACATGGTGCGCTCCGCGGTGCCCGCGCTGCCGCTCGAGGACATCGACCTGCTAGTGATCGAGAACGTCGGCAACCTCGTCTGCCCGGCCGAGTTCAAGGTCGGCGAGGACGTGCGCGTGATGGTGTGCTCGGTCACCGAGGGTGAGGACAAGCCGCTCAAGTACCCGCTGATGTTCCGCACCTGCGAGCTCGTGCTGATCAACAAGATCGACCTGCTCCCGCACCTCGACTTCGACCTCGACAGGCTGCTCTACAACCTCGACGTCGTACATCCGGAAGTGGAGCGCATCCTCGTGAGCGCGCGCACCGGCGAGGGCATGGACGAGTGGCGCGACTGGCTCGCCGGGGTGGCCGGCAGGGTGGAGGCGCCCGCGTGACCGGCGCGCTCGGGCTGGGTCACCGGCTCGACGAGGCGCTGGCCGAGCGCACTGAATCGAACAGGGCCTTTTTCGAGGCCGAGGCGGAGCGGCTGGCCGTGCTCTGCCACCGCATGGCCGAGCGCTTTGCACGCGGTGGGCGGCTCGTGGCGTTCGGCTCGACTGCGGGCGCGCGCTCGGACGTGCGCCACGTGGCCGTGGAATTCGTCCACCCGGTGATCGTCGGCAAGCGGGCGCTGCCGGCGATCGGGCTCGCGCCGGAGGCGGTGGCGCTGCTGGCCGAGCCGGACGACATCGCGATCGGCTTCGGAAGCGAGCCCGAGCTTCACGCGGCCATGGGCATCGCGCGCGAGCGCGGCTGCCTCACGCTGGGGTTCGCCACGGTGGGCGCCGAGTGGGAGTTCGCGCCGCCGTCCGAGGACCCGTCCGTCCGTCAGGAGCTCGTCGAGACGCTCTACCACGTGCTCTGGGAGCTCGTGCACGTGTTCTTCGAGCACCGCGGGCTGCTCGAGGGGCGCGAGGCGCGGCGCGTGCACGACACCGGCGCCTCCAGCTTCCTCTATCCGTTCCTGTCGGAGTCCGAGCACGACCTCGACGCCGTGCTCGGCGATGTGCGCCGCTCCGTGCTCGCCAAGTCAGGGGACGTGGGCGAGCTGCGGGCTCAGACGCTCGACGAGAACCGCGACGAGCTGCTGGCTGCGGCGGCGTCGCTGCGCGAGTCGTTCGCGGGCGGCGGCAAGCTGCTCGCGCTCGGCAACGGCGGCTCCGCCACCGACGCGATGGACGCGGTGGCGGACTTTCGCACGCCCCCGGCGGCCACGGGCTGGACCGCGCGCCCCGCGATCGACCTCACCGAGGACTCTGCCATCCTCACCGCGATCGCCAACGACATCGGCACCGAGGCGATCTTCGCGCGCCAGATCATCGCCTACGGCCGGGCCGGCGACAGCCTGCTCGCGCTTTCCACGAGCGGCAACTCGGGCAACGTGATCGAGGCGCTCGCTGAGGCGCGCAGGCGCGGGCTCTGCACGGTGGCGATGGTGGGCTACGACGGCGGCCGCGTGGCCACCGAGCAGCTCGCCGACCACGTGGTGGTCACGCGCTCGGAGCACATCCCGCGCATCCAGGAGGCGCAGGCGAGCGCGTACCACGTGTTGCGCGAGCTGGTGGAGCTCCGGTGAACGAGAGCTCGGCACATCCGCTCGAGCTCGCCCACGCGACGCTGCGCGGCGCGGTCGCCTCGATGGCGATGACCGGCATGCGCACGTTCGCCGGCGAAATCGGCCTGGTGGACGAGCCGCCGCCGACCGCGATCATGAGACAGCGGGCGACCGGCCTGCTGAAGCTGGTGCCGCGCCGGCGTCGCCGCGCCGCGATCGAGCTGGCGCACTGGGCCTACGGGGCCGGCGGCGGCACGATGTTCGCCCTGCTCCCGGAGGGAGTGCGCCGCCGCGAGTGGGCCGGGCCGATCTACGGGCTCGTGCTGTGGCTGGGCTACGAGGGGGGCATCGCGCCGGCGCTCGGGCTGAGCCACGCCAAGAAGACGCGCCCTGTCGAGCGCGCCGCGTTTGCCGTGGACCACCTCCTGTATGGGCTCGTCCTCTCGGAGATGCGGCGCCGCCCGCAGGAGGCGGGAGGGTGAGCGTCGTCGCCACACGCAGGCGGGTGCGCGCGCGCGTGGAGGGGACGGTGCAGGGCGTGGGCTTCAGGCCGTTCGTGTTCCGGCTGGCGACCGAGCTCCGGCTGAGCGGCCACGTCTTCAACGACTCGCGCGGGGTGGTGGTGGAGGCGGAGGCAGAGCCGGCTTCGCTGACGCGCTTCCTCGAGCGGCTCGAGGCGGAGGCGCCGCCGCTCGCGCACGTGGAGCGCGTCCAGGTCGACGAGCTGCCGGTCATCGGTGAGCGCAGCTTCGAGATCCTCGCGAGTCCGGGGCACGGGGAGCCGCGCGCGCTCGTGTCGCCCGACAGCGCGACCTGCGACGACTGCCTGCGCGAGCTGTTCGACCCCGCCGACCGCCGTCACCGCTACCCGTTCGTCAACTGCACCAACTGCGGCCCGCGCTTCACGATCGTGCGCGGCGTGCCGTACGACCGGCCGCTCACGACGATGGCCGGCTTCCAGATGTGTGCCGCCTGCCAGGCGGAGTACGAGAACCCGCTCGACCGCCGCTTCCACGCCCAGCCCAACGCCTGCCCGGAGTGTGGGCCCGCGGTGCGGCTCGCCGATGCGGGCGGGCGCCGGCTCGCGGCGGCCGACCCGCTGCGCGAGGTCGCCGACGCGCTGCTCGAGAGCGCCGTCGTTGCCGTCAAGGGGATCGGCGGCTTCCACCTGGCGTGCCGCGCGGGCGACGAGCGAGCCGTGGCGGCGCTGCGCGCGCGCAAGCACCGCGAGGACAAGCCGTTCGCGCTGATGGTCGCGGACGTCGCCGCGGCGCGGGAGCTGGTCGAGCTGTCCGCCGCGGACGAGGCGCTCCTGTCCTCGCGCGAGCGGCCGATCGTCCTGTCGCCCCGGCGCGCCGACGCGGCCGTGGCCGCGGCGGTCGCTCCGCGCTCGCGCGAGCTCGGCGTGATGCTGCCCTACTCGCCGCTCCACCACCTGCTGCTCGCCGACACCGGCGCGACGCTCGTGATGACGAGCGGGAACGCCTCCGACGAGCCGATCGCCTACACGGACGGCGACGCGGTCGCGCGCCTCGGCGGGATCGCGGACCTCTTCCTGCTGCACGACCGGCCGATCGAGACGCGTACCGACGACTCGGTCGTGCGCAGCGTCGCGCGCCGGCCTCTGATGCTGCGCCGCTCGCGCGGGTACGTGCCGGCCGACCTGCCGCTGCCGGTCGCCGCCGAGCGCCCCGTGCTCGCCTGCGGCGCCGAGCTGAAGAACACGTTCTGTGTCGCGAAGGGGGCGCGCGCCTGGGTCGGCCACCACGTCGGCGATCTGCGCAACTTCGAGACGCTCAGCTCGTTCGGCGAGGGCATCGAGCACTTCAAGCGGCTGTTCGCGGTGGAGCCGCAGGTGGTCGCGCACGACATGCACCCCGAGTACCTCTCGACCAAGTACGCATTCGAGCTCGACGACGTGCAGCTCGTGGAGGTACAGCACCACCACGCCCATCTCGCCGCCTGCCTCGCGGAGCACGGCGAGACCGGGCCGGCGCTCGGCGCGATCTATGACGGCACCGGCTACGGCAGCGACGGCACGGTGTGGGGTGGTGAGCTGCTGCTCGGTGACCTGGCGGAGTTCTCGCGCGTCGGGCACCTGTTCCCGGTGCGGATGCCCGGGGGAGAGGCAGCCGTGCGCCAGCCGTGGCGGATGGCGTGCGCCTGGCTCGCGGAGACGCTGCACGCGAGGCCCGAGCTGCCCGCCATGCTCAAGGGCGTCGTGCGGCGCGACATCTGGGAGCAGGTGGGCGCGCTCGCCTGCGGCAGCGGCCTGGCCGCGCCCAGCACGACGAGTGCCGGGCGGCTGTTCGACGCAGTCGCCGCGCTCTGCGGGATCTGCCCGGAGGTGAACTACGAGGGTCAGGCGGCGATCGAGCTCGAAGCGGCCGCGGACCCGGACGAGGACGGCGCCTATCCGCTGCCGGTGGGCGGGGACGAGGCGCTCGTGCTCGACGCCCGCGCGGCGATCCTCGCTCTCAGCGAGGACCTCTCCCGCGGTGTCGACCCGGCGATCGTCAGCGCGCGCTTCCACAACGCGATGGCGGCGGGGACCGCCCGCGCCTGCGAGCTGGCGGCCGAACAAGCCGGCGTCCGGACCGTTGTGCTGAGCGGCGGCGTCTTCCAGAATCGCCGTCTGCTGGAGAGCACCACGCAGCGCCTGACCGATCTGGGGCTGCGCGTGCTCACGCCGGAACGCCTGCCGCCAAACGACGGCGGCATCTCCTACGGCCAGGCCGCGGTCGCCGCGGCGAGAGGAGCACGACCATGACCAAGCCGGACGCGGCCAGCGTACTGGCCGAACGAGTCCACACCGACGCCGGCTCGAAGCCCTTCGCCCAGGTGACCATCGACGAGGTACGCGCCCGCGCGGCCGAGCTCAAGTCGGCAGTCGGCTGGGGCCCGACGGCGCGCGTGGCCCCGGTGGCGATGGCGTGGAGCGAGCTGGCGCGGACGATGGACGCCGCGGGAGCGCAGACCGTCGGTGAGCTCCCGCCCGAGGACGTATCGGGCCGAGCCGAGCGACTGTGGATAGTGCCGCCGGGCGGCAGCCTGCTGCCCTGAGGCGCTTACGGAAGCAAGTAAGCGGCGAGCGGAGTGCCAGCTCGGGCACGCGCGTCATCTTTTCCACCCATACGGTGGCAAAGGTGGCACGCGTCGAAATTGCCGGCCCGAGCTCATCCTCGTGGAAACCGCTGCCGCGCTCCCCGCGGCAAGGCCCCGCGTCCGCTGGGCGGGGCTCACGAGACGAGCTGCTGCCCGCCGTCGATGTCGTAGGTCGCGCCGGTCAGCGCCGTGTTGCTCATCAGGTGGACGGCCAGCGCGGCGACGTCGTCCGGCCCGACCACGCGGCCGATAGGCAACATCGCGCGCAGCTGCTCGCGGCGGGCGTCGAGCTCGTCGCCGAGCAGCGACGCCGACAGCGGGGTGTCGACGAAGCCGGCGGCGATGACGTTGACGCGGATCGGCGCGAGCTCGAGCGCGAGGTTGGCCACGAGGGCGGGCATCGCGCCGGTGACCGCGCCGACCGACCAGAGGCCGAGCGCCGGGCGGCGGCCGCCGGTGCCGGACATGAAGATCAGCCCGCCGCCGGGCCGCACCTTGCCGACGGCGTTGCGGGCGACCGCCACGGCCTGCATGAGGTGACCGTCGAGGGCGGCGCGCGCCTGCTCGAGGTCCATGTCCACCAGGCGGCCGTAGTTCGGAGAGCCGGCCGTGACCATCACGTGGTCGATCGGCGTGGGCAACTCCTGGAAGAACTGCTCGAGCGCGGAAGGGTCGCCGGCGTCGAAGGCGGCGCTGCGGGCCGCGCCGACCTCCTCGACGGCGTGCTGCAGCCGCTCTTGATTGCGGCCGGTGATGATCACCTCGGCGCCTTCCGAGCGAGCGCGCCGGGCCGTCTCGAGCCCGATGCCGGCGCTGCCGCCGATCACGACGAGCGTCTGGCCGAGCAGCTCCGGTTCGCGCTGGATGGGGGAAGCGGTTGTCTCGGTGGTCATGACTCCTCCAGTTTGGTCGCCGCCCCGACCGGCGCGCGGCTAGCGCTGATCTCTTTCCGAAGTGCGTGCAGCGCGCCGACGTAGATCTCGGAGAACGTCGGGAAGGGCTGGATCGTGTCGCGCAGGACGTCGAGCGGAACGCGGGCGCGAATGGCCAGCGTCGCCTGCTGGAGCCACTCGCACGCCTCCGGCCCGAGCGCGTATGCGCCGGTGAGCCGCTCGCCGTCGCTAAGCAGCGTCAGGAAGCCATTCGAGTCGGCGTACGCGCGCGTGTACGTCTCCGTCTTCGCCAGCTCGGACAGGACCGCCGTCCCGCTGAACCGCCCCTCGGTCGCGCCGACGGCCCCCGCGTGCGGGTCTGTGTAGGTCACGCGCGGCACCGCGTCGTAGTGAGCCTCGCGCGGCTCGCCGAGGATGTTGGCCGCCACCACTTCGCCCTCGTACTTGCCGACGTGGGTGAGCGGCCATACGCCGGTGATGTCGCCCAGCGCCCAGAGGCGCTCGCCCACGCGCATGTGGCTGTCGACCGGGATGCCGCGAGGGTCCGCCTCGATGCCAACGGTCTCGAGACCCAGATCGTGGACGCGCGGCCGCCGCCCGGTGGCGACCAGCAGCCGGTCCCCGCGGAGCTCCCGACCGTCGTCGAGCTCCAGGACGTAGTCGTCGCCATCGCGCCTCGCGGCCGTCGCGTGCACGCCGAGCGCCAGCTCGATGCCCTCGCGCCGGAGCGCCTCTCCAAGGGCATCGCCGAGCGGCTCGGCCTCGCGCGCGAGGACATGTTCGGCGCCGTCGACGATCGCCACCTCACCGCCGAAGCGGCGCACGACCTGCGCGAGTTCCACGCCGGCCGGCCCGGCGCCGATCACGAGCAGCCGGCGCGGCACCTCCTTCATGCTCGTGGCCTCGCGCGTGCCCCAGATACCGTCGAGCTCGCGCAGCCCCGGAACGGGTGGAACGACCGGGTCGGCGCCGGCCGCGAGGACAACCTGCTTCGCGGTGTGGCGCACGCCGTCCACCTCGACCACGCCCGTACCCGCGAGCCGCCCGCTGCCGCGCAGCAGGTCGATCCCCTGGTTCGCCAGCCAGCGCACCTGGCTCTCGTCGGACCACTTCGAGACCATGTAGTCGCGCCACGCGAGCGCGGCCTCGAGGTCGAGCTCGGCGCTGGCGGCGGCCTCCCGCGCGGCGTGCACCGCCTCACCCGGGCGGAGCAGCGTCTTCGACGGTATGCAGGCCCAGTACGAGCACTCACCGCCAACCAGCTCGCGCTCGACGATGGCGACGCGCAGGCCGCCCTCGGCGAGCGCGCCCGCGCAGTGCTCGCCGGGCGAGCCTCCGCCGATCACGATCACGTCGTAGTCACTGCTCACGTCCGCACTTCCTCTCCAGTCGGACTACCCGAAGGTGAAAACGTACGCCTCCGCGCCGGGTTCGAGGAACGTGATCTCCAGCGTGCGCTCGCGGACCGCGTCGTGCTCCCGCACGAGCTGGTACAGCCGGCCCTCCTGGAGCACGCCGTTCCCGTCCTCGTCGACGTCCCCGCCGTGTGACGAGCCCGGGGCCTGGCCGTCCAGCAGCACCCGGAAGGGAATTTCCTCGCGCGCCGTCGTGCGCAGCACGAGATGCGCGTCGCGCGCGTGGAAGCGGAACGCGATGCTTCCGCCGGCCCCCTCCGCCACGGCCTGCTCGCGCCCGACCGTCCACTCGCCGGCGAGCGCCCACTGGTTGAGGCGCAACTGCTCCGGCAGCCGGTAGGTGCTGCGCTCGTCGAACGCGCCCCCTCCCGGTGAGGCGAACTGGCCGCTGCGGCCGTAGCCGACATACGTCTCGGGCGTGTTCAGGTGGTGCCAATCGGCCGCCGCCTCGACGCCGGCCCCCTCCACCGGGACGAGCTCCCGCTCGATGCCGAGCAGCCGCTGGATCGCGCGCTCCGACTCCTCGTAGCGCCCTTCGCCGAAGTGCTGGTCGCGAATGAGCCCCTCCCGGTCGACGAAGTAGAGCGCCGGCCAGTAGTTGTTGTTGAACGCCTCCCACACGGCGTAGTCGCTGTCGACCGCGACCGGGTAGTCGATCTCGCGCACGTTCAGTGCCTGCCTGATGCCGTCGACCTCGCGCTCGAACGTGAACTCCGGCGTGTGGACTCCGATGACGACCAGGCCGTCGTCACGGTAGGCCCGCGACCAGGCGCGCACGTACGGCTCCTGGCGCAGCCAGTTGATGCACGTCAGCGTCCAGAAGTTGACGAGGACGACGCTGCCGCGCAGCCCGGCGGGGTCGAGTGGCTCGGAGTTGAGCCACTCCGTCGCCCCGCCGAGCGAGGGCAGGTGCAGACGTTCGAAGACGCTCATCTAGCTCCTTGCTTGATCGGGGGACACGAAGCCTGGCCTCTGCGCCTGCACGTCGCGCCCATGAGCACCCTGGTCACGGTCCCTGGTCTCCGGCCTCAGGCGCTCGCAAGCGGCCTGGGGCTGTGCGCCGCGGCTGCTTCCTGGCGGTACGGCGCGAGGAACTCTGTGAGCGCCGCCAGCATGGCTTCGGGAGCCTGCTCGGCCACCCAGTGGCCGGCGCCGGGGAGGACCACCGCCTGCACGTCGTCCGCGACGAGCCTCATCGAGGCGGCGATTCCATCAGCGCCGCTCTGCTCGCCGCCGAGTGCCAGGACGGGCAGGGTCAGCCGCCGCGTCTTGCGCTGCTCGTTCTGCGCGATGGTGGTGGTGAGCGCGCGGTAGGACTCGAAGCTGCCGCGCAGCGCTTCCGGGTCGGAGGCGAGCGTGTCGATGTAGTACCTGACGACATCGTCGGGCAGCTTGTGGCTCCCGGCGGAGGCGTCGAACTCGGCGCCGAAGAAGATGTCCTCGCGTCCCCTGACGAGCTGCTCGTTCACCTTCGGGAGCTGGTTGAAGGCGAGGTGCCAGAACCTGGCGTTGAGCTCGGGAGGGAGGAACAGCGGGGGCGAGGGAGACACGCCCGGGATGGGCGCCTCGGAGACGACCAGGCGATCGAGCCGGTCCGGGTGATCCGCGGCCACCGCATAGGCGATCGGCATGCCGGTGTCGGTCCCGTACAGGGCGAAGCGCTGGTGGCCGAGCGCCTCCATCAGCGCGACCATGTCGTCGGCGAGGGTGCCGGTGTCGTATCCGCGCGCGGGCTTGTTGGACAGGCCGACGCCGCGCTGGTCGACCGCGATCACCTGGAACTCCCGCGCCAGCGCCGGCATCACCATGCGCCAGGCGTACCAGGTCTCCGGCCAGCCGTGAATCAGCAGCAACGGCGGGCCGTCGCCTCCGATAACGGCGTGCAGGCGCAGCTCGCCGGCCTCGACGTAATGGCTGGCGAAGGTGTCGGCGAACCCTTCGGGGAGGTTCGGCGCCCCCGACACGGAACCGGGGCCTTCCGCAGTAGGCAGACCGGTTGAAGACGAGCGCATCAGGACTCCTTTCAGAGGACTCCTCAAGCCTCCTCGCGTGATACTGAGGGTCGCGCCCGTGAGTGCCCTGGTCGATCCCCTGGCCAGGGTGCTGACCAGTGCACCCACGGGCGCGACGGGAGACGCTGCGCGCGACGCTGCCGGCCCACGGCGAAGATGGAGAGGTCACAGCATGTCCGCTGCCGACGTCAGCGAGGCCTACCACTACGAGTGGGCGGGCCATCACAGCGAGAGCGAGGCTCGCGTCCCCGGCGCCGACCCGCAGCGCGGGGGCTCGTACTTCACGTACGCGTCGTTCAAGGACCCCGACGGCAACGGCTGGCTGCTCCAGGAGATCACGAACCGGCTCCCCGGCCGCGAATGGGAGGACTGATGGACGTCGCCGCCCTCGCGGAGCTGCTGCACGAGACGTCCGAACGTCACGGCTCGTTCGAGGCGGTCGCTCCGCCGCACGACTGGTGGGACTGGTACGCCGCGTATCTGGACGCCCGGCAGGGCGGCAATAGCCCGGATGAGGCCGCCGCGGCGGCGGGGCGTTACATGGCGGAGGTGAAGCACGTCGTAGTCGCGCCCGCGTGAACAAAAACCGGGTGCCAGCACGCTTGTAAGGCCACTGACGCCCGTTTAGGATCCGTCTGCTTATGGCATACGGTCGTCCCCTCCCGGCGGGGAGTTCGACGCTGCGGGGACGCCGCAGCGAATGCGCGCTGCTCGACGGACTCGTGGCCGCTGTTCGCCGGGGCGAAAGCCAGGCGCTGGTGTTGCGAGGCGACCCCGGGGTCGGCAAGACGGCGCTGCTCCAGTACCTGCTCGACGCGTCGTCGGAGCTCCACGTGGTCCGGGCGGTGGGCGTCGAGTCCGAGATGGAGCTGCCGTTCGCCAGTCTCCATCAGCTCTGCGGGCCGATGCTCGAACGCGTGCCTGAACTGCCGGCGCCACAGCGCGAGGCGCTCGAGACCGTGTTCGGGTTGAGCGAGGGCGCCGCGCCGGACCGCTTCCTCGTCGGGCTGGCAGTGCTGAGCCTGTTCGCCGACGTGGCGGCGGAGCGTCCGCTCTTGTGTGTCGTCGACGACGCGCAATGGCTCGACCACACGTCCGCGCAGGTCCTGGCCTTCGTGGCGCGCCGGCTGTTCGCCGAGCCGGTCGGCTTGGTGTTCGCCACGCGCCAGGCCGGGGAGGAGCTCCAGGGCTTGCCGGACCACGAGGTCCAGGGACTGCGCAACGGGGACGCGCGCGCCCTGCTGGCGTCGGTGGTTCGGTTCCTGCTGGACGAGCGCGTGCGCGACCGGATCGTCGCGGAGACGCGCGGGAACCCGCTTGCCCTGCTGGAGCTGCCACGGGGCTTGACGGCGACCCAGCTGGCCGGCGGCTTCGGGCTGCTCAGCGCACAGGCCTTGTCGGTGCGGATCGAGGACAGCTTCCGGCGCCGGCTGGAGGCGCTGCCCGAGGACGCGCGGCTGCTGTTGCTGGTGGCGGCGGCCGAGCCGGTCGGCGATCCGCTGCTCCTGTGGGGCGCGGCCGAGCGGCTCGGGATCGCGGTCTCGGCGGCGGACGGTTTGAAGACGGACGGCCTGCTGGCGATCGACGAGCGCGTGACCTTCCGCCATCCGCTCGCGCGCTCGGCCGTCTACCGCGCGGCGTCCGCGGAGCACCGTCGGGAGGTGCATCTGGCGCTGGCCGAGGTCACCGACGCCACGCTCGATCCCGACCGCCGCGCCTGGCACCTCGCGGCCGCCGCATCGGGCCCCGATGAGGAGGTGGCGGTGGAGCTCGAGCGCTCGGCCGGACGGGCGCAGGCGCGAGGCGGCCTCGCAGCCGCCGCCGCGTTCCTGCAGCGGTCGGTGGCGCTCACACGCGACCCGGCCCGGCGGGTGGACCGCGCCCTCGCGGCCGCGCAGGCGAGCCTGAGCGCAGGATCTTTCGACCCCGCCGTCGGACTCCTGGCCACGGCCGAGGCGGGCGCACTGGACGAGCTCCAGCGCGCGCGCGTAGACCTGCTGCGCGCCGAGGCCGCCTATGCCCAGAGCCGTGGCAGCGACGCGCCGCCGCTG
>DASXNY010000053.1:0-4732 GCA_036494715.1 Thermoleophilaceae bacterium | reverse complement strand
GAGCTCGCCGCCGCGACGGGCTTCACCCGAGCTCAGCTCGACAGCCTATTGGCGGTCGAGCGGACACCTCGCGCCCTCGACGAGCCGCTGGGCGAAGACGACGGGGAAGGTCCGGCCACGCTCGGGGACATGATCGCGGATCCGGAGGCGGAGGACGAGTACCAGCACGTGCTCGACGAGATGGAGATGCAGGATTTCGCGCGGCGGCTCAACGAGCGCGAGCGCACGGTGCTCTGGAGCCATTACGGACTCGGCCGGCCCCCGCAGTCGCTGACCCAGATCGGCGCCGTCCTCGGGCTCACCGCCGAGCGGGTCCGACAGATCGAGGCGGAGGCTCTGAAGAAGCTGCGCGACGCGGCCGCGGAGCCGCTCAATGCAGCAGCACTTGAAATCCGCGAGCCCCGCGCTTAGTAGGTAAACGCATGGGCATTGAGGCCTTGCGCCATCACGCCTTCGTGTACGACTCCGACGAGGAGTACGCCGCGCGCGCAGTCGGCTTCCTCCGCGATGGCCTGGACGCCGGTGAGGCTTGCGTGGTCGCCCACAACCGCGCCGGACTCGCCACCATGCGCGACGCGCTCGGGCCCGACCGCGATCGGGTGGCGTTCGTTGATGTGAGCTGGACGTACACGCGGCCGGCGCGCGCGGTGGCCGCGTACTACGGGACATTTGTCGGTTTGCTGCAAAGCAGCACCTCGGTCCGTGCCGTGGCCGAGTTTCAGTTCGGCCCGACCTTCGACGACTGGAACGAGTGGCACAGCTACGAGGCCATCACGAACCTGGCCTACGCCCACCTGCCGGTCTGGGTGGTATGCACGTACCCGGCAAACGGTCTGCCGGACAGGGTCCTTAACGGTGTTCTGAGCACCCACTCCGATGTACTCACCGACCGCTGGGCCCCAAGCGACCACTTCGAAGATCCGAAGGAGGCCGTGCGGAGGCTCGCGCCTGAGCCGGAGCCGCTTCCCGACCTGCGCTCGTGGTCGGTCGGCTCGGATCTCGTGCGCTTCCGCGAGCAGCTCGCACGCGATCTCGTGGCCGCGAAGGTCCCCGCTGCGAAGGCTCTCGAGATGCTCGTGGCCGGCACCGAGATCGCTTCAAACGCGGTGGAGCACGGTGCCGGCATCGAAGAGGTTCGCGTCGGGCGCATCGACGGACGGTTCGTGTGCGAGGTCATCGACCGCGGCAGTGGCTTCGACGACCCCGTGGCTGGCTATCTCGCCCCGCGGCCCGGAACAGGCAAGGGCCTGTGGGTGGCTCGCCAGCTGACCTGGAGGCTCGAGTCCTTCAGCTCGCCCCGCGGCTTCACCGTGAGGATCTGGCTCTAGCCGGCTATGACGCAACGAGACACCCACGATCCTTGCCCGGGCATCGACGCGGCTACGCCGCCCGCGTCCCGCGTCCGCGAGCTGCGGCGCGGTTGGGAGCGGTTCCTCAGCGGAGGTGGCGTGAATGGGGTCCGCTCCCCAGTCGCCGATTCGTGGCGACGATCGCTCGACGCGGGAGTCGATCCCGGCGGGGGCCGGCTGGCCGCGGTTGTCGCCGATCGTGGGGAGGCGCGCGCGCATTGGAAGGCTCATCCGCTTGCCGAGGCCGCGCCGCTGATCCGAGACTGCCTTGCGTCCATCGCCAGCGAGTCCGAGCACTTAATCGTTCTGAGCGACGCGGCCGGGATGCTGCTCGCGCTCGAGGGCGACGCCAGAGTCCGCTCTCTCGCGGCCGATTCGCTGAACTTCACCGAGGGCGCCCTCTGGAGCGAGACCAGCGCTGGAACCAACGCGATCGGGACCGCCTTAGCGGCCGATCATGCCGTACAGATCTTCGCCACGGAGCACTTCGTTGAGCCAGTCCAGGCGTGGACCTGCTCGGCGGCCCCCGTCCACGACCCTGAGACGGGCGAGCCGATCGGCGTCATCGACCTGACCGGCCTCAAGAAGCATGCACACCCGCACACCCTCGCGATCGTCTTGACCACCGCTCGAGCGGTTGAAAGTCATCTCCGCCACCTCCAGCACGAGCGCGATGACCAGCTGCGGACGCGCTATCGGGCGCGCACCTCCGCAAGCCGCGACCGCCGCGCTCTCGTGGGCCGAACGGGACGAATCCTCGCCGACGATTCCCGCGGGTGGTTGCGGGGCACACACCTCGAGCTGCCGCCCAGCGGAGGAGAATTGCTCTTGCCCTCCGGCGAGCGCGCGATCGCAGAGCCGATCGGGGACGAGGAAGGCTTCATCGTGCGAGAGCTCGCGGGGCGGCGCGCACGACCCGACGAGCTCCGCCAGCTCGCGGAGGAGCAGGCCGCATTGCGGCGCCTGGCGACCGCCGTCGCCCGCGGCACACCCCCGGCTGAGATCTTCCGCGCCGTTGCCGAGGAGGTCGGTCCGCTGCTCGGCGCCGACGATGCCGCCGTGGCCCGCTTCGAGCCCGACCGTACCGCCACGGTCGTCGCCGGAGCGGGCCGATGGCTGGGGGACCTCGAGCGCGGGATGCGCTTAGAGCTCGACGACTCGCTGGCCATCACCGAGGTCTTTCGCACAGGACGGTCGGCTCGGGTGGACAAGCGCGACTACAGCACGGCATCCGGGCCCGTTGCGGCCTATCTACGTCGTGTGGAAAACACATCCGTGGTGGCGAGCCCAATCGTCGTGGAGGGTCACCTCTGGGGCGCAATGGTCGCGTCGACGAAGCGTCAGCCCCTACCCGCGGACACCGAGGAACGCATGGCCGACTTCACCGAGCTCGTCGGCATGGTGATCGCCAATGCGGAGAGCCGTGCTGAACTCATGGCGTCACGCGCCCGCGTGGCAGCCGCCGGCGACGAGGCGCGCCGCCGGATCCAGCGCGACCTGCACGATGGCGCGCAACAACGACTGGTGAACACGATGATCACGCTCAAGCTGGCACGGCGTGCGCTCGGGGACACAGCCGGCCCGGCGGTCGAACTGGTGGACGAGGCACTCGGCCACGCCGAGCGTGCGAACGGCGAGCTGCGCGAACTTGCGCATGGAATCCTGCCGTCCGCACTCAGCCACGGCGGCCTCAGCGCCGGCGTCGATACGCTGGTCTCCCGCGTTCGCATGCCCGTGTCCGTCGAGGTCACCCCGGAGCGACTGCCGGCGGCGCTGGAGGCGGCGGCTTACTTTATTGTCGCGGAGGCGCTGACCAACGTCATCAAGCACGCTCGCGCCAGCAGCGCACGGATCACCGCAGTTGTCGACAACGGGGCACTGTGGCTCGAGGTCCGCGACGATGGCATCGGCGGGGCCGCGACCAAAGGCAGCTCCGGGCTCCTGGGACTCCGTGACCGCGCCGCCGTCCTGAACGGCGAGCTGCGCATCAAGAGCCCTCCAGGCGAAGGGACGGTGGTCGCCGCTTTGCTGCCGATCCCACACCCTCGGGAAGCGGCGTGACACCGTCGCGATGGGCCTGAGCCGCGCGGCCAGTTCTACGAGGAGCGGTACACGCTGGATCTGATCGGGCAGCGCGCCGAGGGGTCGAGTACCTGCTCAAAGGGCGGGTGGGTGATCTGGAAAGCTTCATCGATCCGGTCATCCGAATCGCCGGGGCGGTAGCGCGCTCGATCCCGAGGTGGTCGGGCAGATGCTCGGCCGCCGCCAGCGCGCCGGCCGCTTGAGCGGTTCAGGACGCGCGAGAGCGACGTGCTGGCCGTGGGCGGAGAGCCTTGTCCACGACAAGCCGCAGATAATCGAGTATCGGGCCGGCCGACGGAACCTCATCGGAGCACACCAGCTCGCCGACCTCGTGCGCTGACAGCGTCGGCCCTATGCCGGCCGGCGCCAGCGGCGTCATCGCTGCCGGTCCAGCGCTTCCGGCAGCGCCCAAATCTCCGCCAGCTGGATCGCCATCGCCTCGACCCAGCCGATCTCGGCCGTGCGCGCGGCGCATTCGTGCTCGAGCATTACGGCGATCCGCCGGCTACGGTCACGATTCCAGCGCCGCTCGCGGGCGGCTAGGTACAGCGAGCGGATCATCGATCTCTCCCCGCACGTGAAGCCTGCGCCAGCTGCGCGTTCCACCTTGCCAGCTGCGCGCGCTGGCACCACGGGCAAGGGCCGACGTGATGGACGTGCCCGCACGGCCTCTGGCTGCGAAGCGCTCGGTGGTCCCGGCGGGTCGGGAAGAGCTGAGCGTCGAGCGTGTGTGCCATTTCCAGCTCCAATCGCGTTGACGGGTGAGAGACCGACTATCCCCCCGCCCAGCGACCAGCGCCATACCGCTGTTCCCGATACCGTGCTCCGCCGCACCAGAAGCGGTGGGTAGGAAATTCCCGACGGGTCAAGGTCCGCCAACGCACCACTCCGGTGAGGACGACGTCTTGCTGCGAGAAGGGATCGCCCGCGTGCGCGTCAATGCAGCATCCATGTCGTTGACCAAGCGCGCGACGCCGAGGCGTTCCTGCGTAGGGTCCTCGCACACCGCCCGGATGTCGCGCTGGTCGACATCTAGGGGCCGTCAGGGGTCGCGACGCGCGGCCGCGGCACCGAGCTGGACCTCGTGCCGATTTCCTGAGACCGGCGTCCTCGTCCCCGCTACCGGACCGCGGGAACTGGTCTTGCTGATCATTCCTCCTCGAGCAGTCGCGCTAGGGGTGCGTTGGCCAGGACGGCCTTGTTCAAGAACGCGCGTGCGCCAGCGTTGTGGGCCGCCTCGGTGCTGGTGATGTCTCCGTCGATCGAGGTGAGCACGACCCGCGGGCGCCACGGGAGCGCCG
>DASXNY010000052.1:0-16655 GCA_036494715.1 Thermoleophilaceae bacterium | reverse complement strand
TCGCCCGGCCTGACAGCGCCGAGGAGAGCGCCACGAAGATGCCCTCGGGGAGGAGTGCCAGGCCGGTGACGAGCGGCGACCAGCCGCGCACGTGCTGGAAGTAGAGGCTGATGACGAACAGCTGGCCGTAGAAGCCGAGGTTGATGGCGAGGCCGACGAAGCTCGCCCCCGAGAAGGTGGGGCTGCGGAAGAGCCGCAGCGGCAGCATCGGCTCACGGGCGCGGCGCTCGCAGGCGAGGAACGCGACCCAGAGCGGCACCGACACGAGCAGCGGCACAAGCCCCTCCGCGGACGTCCAGCCCGAGTGCCCGCTCTGGATCAGCCCGAACGTGAGCGAGCTGAGGGCGGCCACCGCCAGCAGCTGGCCGAGCGGGTCGATGCCCGCGCCGGTGCGTTCGCCCACACGCGGTAGGAAGCGCTCGGCGAGGAGCAGCGCGGCGATGCCGACGGGCAGGTTGAGCAGGAACACCCAGCGCCAGCTCGCGGCGGACACGAGCAGGCCGCCCACCACCGGGCCCGAGGCCGCGGCGATACCGGCCACGGCGCCCCAGGCGCCCACAGCCCGCGCGCGCTCGCGCGGGTCGTGATACGCGGCGCGCAGGAGCGCCAGCGAGCTCGGCACGAGCAACGCGGCGCCGAGCCCCTGCGCGAGCCGCGCGGCCACGAGCAACGGCACCGACGGCGCGGCGGCGCAGGCCGCCGAGGCCAGCGTGAAGAGCACGAGCCCGGCGCGGAACACGTTGCGGCCGCCGAGCCGGTCGCCCAGCGAGCCGGCCGAGAGCAGCAGACCGGCGAACACGAGCGTGTAGCCGTCCACCACCCACTGGAGGTCGCTCACGCCGCCGCCGAGGTCGCGGCCCAGTGCGGGCAGCGCCACGTTCACGACGGTCGCGTCGAGGATGACCATGAAGTAGCCGAGACAGATTGCGATCAATGGCATGTGACGCATTGTTGGTCACGAACGTTTCGTTCCAGGTCGAAATGTCCCGTCTCTATGCTCATACCCGGATGCAAGGAGACACCGACATCGCCAGGGTGGCCGCGCTGATGGCCGACCCCGCCCGGGCGCGCATCCTGCTCGCGCTGGGCGACAACCGCGCGCTGGCGGCCAGCGTGCTCGCCGACGAGGCCGGCGTGTCGGCGTCCACCACCAGCTCGCACCTGAAGAAGCTCGTGGCCGGCGGCTTCCTCGACGTCGAGAAGCACGGCCGCCACCGCTACTACCGGCTGGCCGGCCCGCACGTCGGCCAGCTGCTCGAGGCGCTCGCGCGGATCGCGCCGCCGGCGCCGGTCAAGTCGCTCAAGGAGGGCACGCGCGCGCAGGCCGTGCGCTTCGCGCGCACCTGTTACGACCACCTCGCCGGCAAGCTCGGCACGGAACTGATGGCCGCGCTGATCGAGCGCGGACTCCTCGCCGGCGGTGACGGCCAGTTCGACCCCGCGACCGCCAGGGAGGACCGCCTGTCGGCGCCGGGCTGGGACATCGACTACCGCCTCACCGAGCGCGGGATCAGCGAGCTCGCGGACTTCGGCATCCACATCGACGAGCTGCCCGCCAAGCGCCGGCTGATCCGTTACTGCATCGACTGGAGCGAGCAGCGCCACCACCTGGCGGGCGCGCTCGGCGCCGCGATGGCCGAGCGCACCTTCGAGCTCGGCTGGGCGCGGCGCGCCGAGAACACGCGCGCCGTCCACCTGACCGACGAAGGCTTCGAGGGCTTCAGGGAGACGTTCGGCGTGGTCCTACTTGATGACGGCGATCGTGTCGCCAGTCGACACTGAGCCGCCGGCCGACACCTTCAGCTCTTCCACGGTCCCGGCGGCCGGAGCCGTGATCTCGTTCTCCATCTTCATCGCCTCGATCACGCAGATCAGCGCGCCCTCCTCGACGGCCGCGCCCTGCTCGACCTCGACCTTCAGCACCGTGCCCTGGATCGGCGAGATCAGCTCGCCGGCAGCGCCGCCGCCGCTCTTCGAGCGCTCGCGCCGCTTGGGCGCCTTCGCGGGTGAGCCCGCGGCTGCCGCCCCGTTCGGCGCGTAGCCCGCCGCGCCGATCACCTTCACGTCGAAGCGCTTGCCGGACACCTCCACCGCGTAGGTGCGCTCGACCTTCGGCTCCTCCTCCTCGTCGTCCCCGGAGGCGGCCGGCTTGTCGTAGGTGAGCTGCTTCAGCCAGTCCTTGTCCTCGACCAGGTCGCGGCAGGTCTCGCCGCCCCGCCACTGGTCGGTGGCGAGCAGGGCGAGGTGGAACGGGATCAGCGTCTTCAGCCCGCCCACCTCGTACTCGTGCAGCGCGCGGATCATGCGCCGCGTCGAGGCTTCGCGGTCCACGTCCCAGACGATCAGCTTGGCGATCATCGGGTCGTACAGCGGCAGCACCTCGTAGCCCTCCTCGGCGCCGGAGTCGACGCGCACGCCCGGCCCGGACGGCTCGATGTAGGAGCCGATCCTGCCCGGCGCGGGGGCGAAGTTCTTGGAGGCGTCCTCGGCGTTGATGCGGCACTCGATCGCGTGCCCGCGGAGCTCGATGTCCTCCTGCTTGAAGGGCAGCGACTCGCCGGCGGCCACGCGGACCTGCTCGCGCACGATGTCGATGCCCGTGACCATCTCGGTCACGCAGTGCTCCACCTGCACACGCGTGTTCATCTCGAGGAAGAAGTACTCGTCGCCCTGAAGCAGGCCCTCGATCGTGCCTGCGGAGCGATAGCCGACGGCCCGCGCGGCCTCGGTGCCGATCTTGCCGATGCGCTCGCGCAGCTCGGGTGACACGGCCGGCGCGGGGCTCTCCTCGATCACCTTCTGGTGGCGGCGCTGCACCGAGCAGTCGCGCTCGAACAGGTGAACGACGTTGCCGTGTGAGTCGGCCAGCACCTGCACCTCGACGTGGCGCGGGTCCGGCAGGTAGCGCTCGATGTAGACGGTGGCGTCCGAGAAGAACTTCTCGCCCTCGCGCGCCGCGCCCTCGAACGCCTTCTCGAGCTCGCCCTCCGACTCGGCCACGCGGAAGCCCTTGCCGCCACCGCCGCCCGCGGCCTTGATCGCCACCGGGTAGCCGACGGTCTCGTCGATGATCTTCGCAGCGTCGCCGACCGTCTCGACAGGGTCGGTGGTGCCCGGCACGATCGGCACGCCCGCGGCGCTCATCAGCTCGCGCGCCTTGGTCTTAGAGCCCATCGCGTCGATCGCCTCCGGGGGCGGCCCGATGAAGACGATGCCCGCTTCCTCGCACGCGCGCGCGAAGGCGGCGTTCTCCGCGAGGAAGCCGTAGCCGGGATGGATCGCCTCGGCACCCGACTGCTGCGCCACCTCGATGATCTTCTCCACGACGAGGTAGCTCTCGTTGGCCGGGCCCGGCCCGAGCAGGAACGCCTCGTCGGCGCGGCGCGCGTGGGGCGCGTCGCGGTCGGGCTCGGAGTAGACGGCCACGCTGGCGATGCCGAGCTCCTCGAGCGTCCGCATCACCCGAATGGCGATCTCCCCGCGGTTTGCGACCAGCACCTTGCCGAACATCGGCGCGGAAGGTTATGTGACGAGGCGGGAGCTGGCCTCAACACCGCCTTGCCGGGGCCGATTACACAAGTGATGTTCGGAAGTGGCGCACGCCCACGCCTGCCCCGATTCGGCCTTGTAGGCCGCTTCACGCTGCTCAGCCTGCTCGCAACCGCGGTGCTCGGCGTGCTGCTCGGGACCACGCTCGAGTCGCAGATCCGCAACCGCGCGATCCAGGATGCGGCCAACTCGGCCGGTCTTGTCGCGCGCTTCGGCATCCAGCCGCAGCTGTCGCCGGCGTCGCTCGAGCAGGGCCTCAGCCCGGAGGCTGTCGGCGCGCTCGACACCCTCCTCCGCGCCGGCTACAGCGGCAGCTCGATCGTCGCGATCGAGGTCCAGGACGCGCGCGGCAAGGTGATCTACTCGAACGACCACAGCCAGATCGGCGTGGCCCGCCCGCGCGAAGGGTTCAAGGCGGCGCTCGCCGGCAGGACGGTGACCCATGTGGCCAGGCAGATGGACGATCACCCGGCGAGCGAGACGCTGATCGAGACGCACGCGCCGCTGCGCCTCACCGGTCCGCACGACAAGCCGGACGGCGTGTTCGAGATCTACACGCGCTACGCGCCAGTGGCCGCAACGATCCGGCGCGACACCCTGCGTCTCGACCTCGTGCTCGGCATCGGGCTGCTGCTCTTCTACGCCGCGCTCTTTCGCATCGTCCTGGCCGCCTCCCGCCGGCTGCGCGTCCAGGCCGACGAGAACCAGCATCAGGCGCGCCACGACTCGCTCACCGGGCTGCCCAACCGGAGCTGGTTCTACGAGCAGACCCGCGCGCTCGTGTCGACGCGCCGCCGCGGCGAGTCGAGCGCCGTGATGGTGATGGACCTCGACCGCTTCAAGGAGGTCAACGACACGCTCGGGCACCACAGCGGCGACCAGCTGCTCCAGTCCGCCGCCGGCCGCATCCAACGCGCGGTGCGCGGCTCCGACGTGGTGTCGCGGCTAGGGGGCGACGAGTTCGCCGTGATCCTCCCCGGCGCCACCCGCGAGACCGCCACCGAGGTGGCCGAGCGCGTGCGCGCGACGCTCGAGGAGCGCTTCAGCGTCAGCGGCGCCACCGTGGACATCGAGGCGAGCATCGGCATCGCGCTCTTCCCCGAGCACGCCGTGGACATCGACACCCTGCTCCAGCGGGCCGACCTCGCGATGTACAAGGCCAAGGAGACCCACGGAGGCCACACCTTCTATTCCGAGGACCTCGACCGTGGCCACCCGAGCCAGCTCTCGCTGCTAGGCGAGCTGCGCCGGGCGCTCGAGCGCGAGGAGCTCGTGCTCCATTACCAGCCCAAGGCGGCGCTCGACAGCGGCGAGGTCTGCCACGTGGAGGCGCTGGTGCGCTGGCAGCGTCCCGAGCACGGCCTCGTGCCGCCCGGCGAGTTCATCCCGCTGGCCGAGCACACCGGCCTCATCAAGCAGCTCAGCACCTACGTGCTGGACGCGGCGCTGCGGCAACTGCGCGCCTGGCTCGACGCGGGGCTCGACATCGGCGTCGCCGTCAACCTCTCCGCACGCAACCTGCTCGAGGCCGACCTGCCCGACCAGATCGCCGAGCAGCTCGTCCTGCGGCGCGTGCCGGCCGACCGCCTGGTGCTCGAGATCACGGAGAGCACGATCATGGCCGACCCCGAGCGGGCTATCGGCGTGCTCACGCGGCTCGGCGAGATGGGCATCCGCCTGGCGGTCGACGACTTCGGCGTCGGCCACTCGTCGCTCTCCTATCTCAAGCGCCTGCCGGTCGACGAGATCAAGATCGACCGCTCGTTCGTCGGCGAGATGGACAGCGACGAGGACGACGCCTTCATCGTGCGCTCGACGATCGACCTCGGCCGCAACCTCGGCCTGAACGTGGTGGCCGAGGGCGTCGAGACCCAGGCCGTCTGGGACGAGCTCGCCGAGCTCGGCTGCGACTACGCGCAGGGCTGGTTCCTCGGGCGGCCGATGCCGGCGTCCGAGCTGCCGGGCTGGCTGCTGGAGCACACCGCTAAAGCCCGCGACGCCGTGGGCGATCACAGCGAGTGATGGCCCTCCGCACACTTCCCTTCATCCTGATCGCGCTCGTCCTCGGCGGCTGTGGCTCGTCCGGCCACAGCCAGTCGGCTCCGGCCCCCGACGCGCAGCCGGCCACGGGGCCGGCGGCCGTCAGCGCCAAGGCCAAGCCGGGCCCCACCGTCCACTTCAGCGGCCCGACCGTCCTCAAGGCCGGGTCGTCGTTCCACGCCACCGTCAAGCTCGCCCACTTCCACATCGCGCCGAACATGGTCGGCAAGGCGCCGGTGCCCGGCATGGGCCACCTGCACTTCATGCTCGATGGCGGCAAGTTCGACACGCCGCGCTACGCCGGCGCCAACGGCGCGCTCGCGAAGAAGCTCGGCGTGGCCGGCGCCTACTCGCCGGCGATCCAGCCGCAGATCACCTACTCGCACCTGCCGCCGGGCCGCTACACGCTCGTCTGCATGCTCGCCAACAACAACCACACCCCGACGGGCGTGGAGGCGAAGCAGACGATCATCGTGCGCTAGCGGGCGGCAAATCCGGCCAACTTCCGGATGACTGAACGGTTTACCTGCTATGGCCAGGCAAATGGTTCAGCCAATCGATTGCGCCCGGCCCTTATCGCTACCGGGCAGCGCGAGAGCCGGCGGCGGCGCGCGGAGCTGAACGCTGCGCGAGAGCCAGCCGCTTGGCCCGCTCCGACAACAGCTGCCACGCCACCAGCGCGGCCAGCAGCACCGGCACCGCGGCGATCACCCAGCCGGGAATCCCCGCGCCCGCCTTCGTGAGCAGCCCGAGCCCCGCGCCGATCATCACGATGGCGAGGCCGAGCCGCAGCGTGGCGGTGGGCAGCCGGAATGCCAGCTGCGAGCCGATCCACACGCCGGGCAGCGAGCCGATCAGGATCGTTCCCATCAGGCCGTAGTCGACGTTGCCGGCGATCACGTGGGCGATCGACGCGGCCCACAGGAGGACCGCGGCGTGGATCACGTCCGTGCCGACCACGCGCTGCGGGGTGAGCCGGAACACCAGGATCATGCCGACGGCGATCAGCGTGCCGCTGCCCGCCGAGGTGACGCCGAGCACGAAGCCGACGAACAGCCCGAGCAGCGCGGCGTAGACCTTGTCGCGCGTGGACATCACGAACGACGCGCGCTCGCGCTCGAGCAACCGCTTCATGAACAGCGCGCGGCTGAGCACGACGACGCCCGTGAGCATCACCGCCGCTGCCACCGCGATCAGCATTGCGTTGTCGAACGACTTGCCGTACCTGTCCTCGAGCACGTGCAGCACGTAGACGCCGCCGACGGCCGCCGGCACCGAGCCGACCCCCATCCAGATCGCGAGCGGGAAGAAGACGTTGCGGCGGCGGAAGTGGCGCCAGCCCCCGACCGTCTTCGTGATCGCGCCGTAGGCGAGGTCGGTGCCCACGGCCGTGACCGGGTTGTAGCCGAACACGATGATCAGGATCGGCGTCATCAGCGAGCCGCCGCCCATCCCGGTCATGCCGATCAGCGCGCCGACGCCGAAACCGAAGAGGATGATCAGCGGGTCCATGGGCTCAGGCCAGCGCGTGGCCGTCGATGAACGCGAGCACCTTGTCGGCCGCATCCATGGCGTTTTCCTTAGCGGTGTCGATCACGAGGCCGGGCTTACCCGTCGCGTCGTCGAGATGCACCTCGACCAGCCGTTCTCCACCAAACCGGTGAAGTCGAGTGGCAGACTCTAGAACTTCCAGGCGCTGGCCGCGCGCATTCAGCTCCGCCTCGACCAGTGCCGCGATCGTCGAAGTGTGTGCGCCTACCAGCGTCAGCCGTGCAGGCCGCACTCGATCTTGTCGGTGCCGGCCCAGCGCCCACCGCGGCCCGAGCCCGGAAGCGTGCAGTGCGTGCAGCCCACGGAGGCGTAGCCGCGGTCATGCAGGTCGTTGTAGGGAACGTCGTGCTCCGCGATGTAGTTCCACACGTCCTTCTCGGTCCACTCCGCCAGCGGATTGGCCTTCCAGAGCTCGTGCTTGTCGTCCCAGTGGAACTTGGGCGTACGGCGCCGGCTGGGCGACTGGTCGCGGCGCATGCCGGACACCCAGGCGTCCACCTGCGACAGCGCCTCCTTGAGCGGCTCGACCTTGCGGATGCCGCAGCAGGCGTCGGGGTCCGAGTTCCAGAGCTCGTCGCCGAACTCGGTGGCCTGGTGAGCGAGGCTCATCCCCTGGTAGACCTCGACCTTCACGCCGTAGCGGTCCTCGAGCTGGCGCCAGGTCGCGTAGGTCTCCGGGAACAGCAGCCCGGTGTCGAGCGTGAAGAAGCGCGCCTCCGGCTCGATCTTGAGCAGCATGTCCATGATCACCGAGGCCTCCTTCTGGAAGGAGCAGGCCACGTAGAGCCGCGGGTGGAAATGCTCGACCAGGTGCTCGAGCACCTGCTGGGCGCTCGCGCCCTCGAGGTCGGGTACGAGCTCGTCGGCTGTGGCTAGACCGCGCACTCGCCCTCCCCTCGAACGACCTTGTAGGGCTCGTGCCGGTTCCAGTCGATGAAGTGGTTCATCGTCTCGAGGCCGAACTCAACCGGCATCGCCAGCTCCTTGACCTCCGCCTCGAGCGTCGCGGTCCCGACGCGCTCGGCGAACGCGTTGAACTCCTCGCCGTCCTCGCGGTCGCGCTCGTAGAGGCGGATCCAACGCTCCACCGCGTCGGGCACGCGCTTGGCGGGCAGGCGCACCTTGAGGCGCTGGCCCATGCGCACGTCGCCGCCCTCGTAGTTGCCGCCGACGTGGACGACGTACGCGGGGATCGTGCGCCCGCCGACCTTGATCGACGCGCCGTAGAAGCCGAGGTTGGCGATGTGGTGCTGTGAGCAGCCGTTCGGGCAACCGCTCATCTTGATGTGGATCCGCTTGGTCAGCGGGTCGTCGATGTCCATGTCCTCGACGCGCTGCTGCACGGCCTTGTTAAGACCCATCGAAGCCGTGATGCCCAACTTGCAGCTGTCCGTACCGGGGCAGCTCACCACGTCGACGATCTCGTCGGCGCCCGGCCGGTCGAGCCCGAGCTCCCCGAGCCGCTGCCAGACCTCGTAGGCGGACTCGTCGCGCACCCAGCGCAGCACAAGGTTCTGGTCCACGGTCGTGCGGGCGTAGCCGCCGGAGTAGTCACGCATGATCTGGGCGACCCCGCGCAGCTGATCGGGCGTGAGGTCGCCTCGCACCACGCGCACCTGCACTGTGGAGAAACCCTCCTGGCGCTGCGGCTTGACGTTGGAGCGGCGGAAGCGCTCGAACGCCGAGTGGTCGCCGTTGGGCACCGCGGACGTAGTGAGCGGGGCCGGGGCGTTGGCCTCCTCGTCGTGGATCAGGAGCAGCGGCGTGGGATCGAAGTCGCGCTCGTTCACCCAGTCCCCCTGGAGCTCCTCCTCGACCTGCTCGCGGAACGCGTCGATGCCGATCTTGTCGATCAGCACCTTGATGCGCGCGCGGGCACGGTTCTCGCGCAGCCAGTCCTGGCGGTCGAAGATCCGGAAGACGGCCTCGGCCACCTTCAGGTAGTCGCCGTTGTCGAGCTCGACGAACTCGTAGAGCGTCGGCGCCACGCGCGGCATGATCGACGTGCCGCCGCCCACGCGGATCTCGACCCCGCGGACGCCGTCACGCACGCGCGGGATGAACGCGATGTCGTGAATGCCGGTGATCGCGCGGTCCTCGTCGTTGGCGGTGAACGCCGTCTTGACCTTGCGCGGCATCAGCTGGGTCGTGGGGTGGCGCACGAAGTAGCGCACGTAGGCGCCCGCGTACGGCGTGATGTCGAAGAGCTCGCCCTCGGAGACGCCGGCCCACGGGTCGCCCGTGACGTTGCGGACGGTGTTGCCGCAGCCCTCGCGCGACGAGAGACCGGAGTCCGAGATGCGGCGGATCAGCTGGGCCGCGTCCCGCAGCGGGATGTGGTGGATCTGGATGTTCTGGCGGGTGGTGATGTGGCCCTTGCGCAGCGGCGCGTAGTCGTCGATCACGTCGGCGAACGTGTCGAGCTGGTCCGGCGTGATGCCGCCCATCGGCAGCTTCACGCGGATCATCTGGACGTCGGCCTGGCGCTGGCCGTACACGCCCTGCTTCAGCCGGAAGCCGATGAACTGGTCCTCGGCGATCTCGCCGCCCAGGAAGCGCTCAGACTCCGCGTCGAAGTCGTCGAACTCGCGCTCGAGGATCGGGATTACGTGGCCGGGAACGTTCTCGTAGACCTCGGGGCTCTCGAGCGACCCGCGTCCGCCGCTCTTGGTCAGCTCTCCGGACCCCTGTGCCGTGACTGGCTCCATCGGCTCGCTTCTCCTGAATCGGGTGGCGTCAAGTGCCGGATCGGCCGGCGACGCCAAATACTACAAAACCCGACCGGGAATTCAGATATTCGGCTGGATCAGGGTTTCGGCAGGCCGCTGTGGTGCGCCACGGCGGCTCCCTCGGGCTCGAGCGGAAGGCCCTGCTCGGCCCATGCGACGAGTCCGCCGGTGATCGCGTAGGCGTCCCAGCCGGAGGCGCGAAAAGCGTCGACGGCCAGCGTCGAGCGGTCGCCCGAGCGGCAGTAGAAGACGACCGGCCGCTCGCGGTCGAGCTCGCCGGCGGCGGCTTGCAGCTCGTCGAGCGGGAGCTGCCGCGCGCCCGCGATGTGGCTCGCCTCGTACTCCTCGCTCGTGCGGACATCCACGAGCTGCGCGTCCGTCAGCTCGCTGACGCGCTCGGGCGCGAGCTCGTTCTCGGTGGCCTGCTCAGCCATGGCGGCGCAAGGTAGCAGGCCGCGCTCGGCGGCCGATTTTTCCGCTCTTAGCGGGCCTACCGCCGCGGAGGTAGCCGCTTTGGGGCCTTCTTGCCGCCGGACCCGGCCATAACATGCCCTTGATGGGTCTCGCCGCCAATGTCGACGTGCGCCTGCGCACGGGGGTAACGCTGTGATCGATCAAGCTCTGCTCGCCGAGTCGCTCGGCAAGCTCGACGCCGGCACGCGCGCGCTGCTCGATCTCTCGCTGCGCCGAGCGATCCCGGACGACCAGGTCGCGAAGGTGCTGGGGGTCGACACGGCCGAGATCCCGCCGCGGCGTGCACGCGGGATCGCCCAGCTCGCGGACATGATGGAGGTGCCCGGCCCGAGCGAGCTCGCGGCGCTGCTCATCGCGATCCCCGACCTGCCCGAGGAGGCCTGGGGCGTGCCCACCCCGCAGCCGTTCGCGGGCGGCGTCTCGCGCATGCGGCGCGCCAAGGCGTTCCGCCGCGTGGCCATCGCCGCGAGCCCGCTGGTCGCCCTCGGCGCCGTGATGGCAGCCGTGGTCGTCGCGGCCACCGACAACTCGCACGGCCCCTCGGCGCCGACCGCCCATCACGGCGGTGGCGCGGGGTCCGCCGCCAAGCCGGCCGCCGCGGCGGTAACCACGCCGCCGGACGTGCGTCACGCGCTTCCGCCCGGAGTACAGCTCACGCTGACGCCCCACAACGGTGCCCGCGCGCACGCGCGGGCGACCGCAAGGCGCCACCACGCGCGCAAGCACACCTCCGGCGCCGAGCAACCGGCGATCCTCACGAGCGAGCCCACCACGCCCACCACCACCACTCCGCTGACGCAGCCCGTCGGCTTCCCTCCAACGCCCATCGTTCCCAACGACGAGCCGCGCCACGTGAACTATCACCGCCAGGACAAGACGCCGTCCACGCCGGTCACGCCCGCTCCGATCCAGACGCCCTCCACGCCCACGCCCGATCAGGCGCCGATCAACCCCCAGAATCCCGCGGTCCTGGTCACGCAGCCCCCGAACTGGGACAACAGCAACAAGGAGGGCTCCGGGTCGCCGCAGAGCCACACCCCGCAGGTCACCACGCCTCAGGTCACGAAGCCGGTCAAGACCCCGGCGCCTCAGCTCAACGTCCAGACCCCGGCGCAGGTCGAGCTCCAGAAGCCCCAGGTCGAGTCGTTGGTCCAGGTCGAGGTCGAGCCCGGGCAGTCCGGTGGCGGCAGCTGCGGCAGCGACGGCTCCTCGGACACCGACCGCAGCGCCCCGGTGGACGCCACGACGGACGTGACCTCCTCCGACCAGCCGCCTGCCGACACCGCCCCGCCGGCCGATCCGGCGCCGCCCACGGACTCCACGCCGCCCGCGGACGCCACCCCGCCGGCCGACCCGACACCGCCGGCCGACTCGACACCGCCGGCCGACTCGACGCCGCCGGCCGACTCCGCGCCGTCCACGGATTCCGCCCCGGAGGCGGACTCGACACCGCCGGCCGATCCCACCCCGCCTGCTGTCCCCACCCCGCCCGCAGACTCCACTCCGCCGGCGGACTCAGCGCCGCCGACCGACCCAAGCCCGCCCGCCGACCCGGCCCCGGTGCAGCCCGCCGCGAGCACGGCGCCGCCGGTGCAGCCCGCGGCAGACGTCCAAGACGCCGCGGCCGGCAAGCCCTGGCGTCCGCCCGGGCTCTTCCGCAAGCACCACTAAGACCGCGCTAACGACCCCAGGGCTGGGGATCGCCCCACGGCGAGGGACCGGCCGGGTCGCGGCCCACGCCCTCGAACAGCGCCGCCCGCAGCCACGGGCTCACGGACGGGCCGGCGGGCGCCGGCGGCGGGGCGGTGTCGCGCAGGAACTGCTCGATCGCCGCGGCGATCGCGGCCGCCTCCTCGGGGCTCGCGCTCGACTGCTTCAGCTCGATGCGCGGACGCGGCGGGTTGTGCTTCCCGTTGCGGCTCACGCCGGGAGGGTATCGTCGGCCCGCTCATGCCGGAGATACTCGTGTTCAACCACGAAGCCGTGCTGTCGGCGGTTGCGCCCGAGGAGGCGATCGAGCGCGTGCGGCATGCCTTCGTGGAGTACGCGAGCGGCGAGTGGATCATGCCGCCGAAGGTCTACCTCGACGCCTATCCGGCGGGCGACTTCCGCGCGATGCCGGCCAAGGGCGCGGGCGTGGCGATCCTCAAGTGGGTCACCTCGTTCCCGGGCAACCCCACCGCGGGCCTACCCGTGGTCATGGGCGTCATCTGCGTATCGAGCGCGGAGACCGGCGAGCCGCTGGCGCTGATCGACGCGCGGTCGATCACGGCGCTGCGCACCGGGGCGGTCGCGGCGGTGGCTGCGCAGGAGCTCGGGCCGGAGGACGCGCACAGTGTCGGGATCGTGGGCTGCGGCTTCAACGGCGCCTGGTCGGCGCGCTGCCTCGCGGCAGCCGAGTTCGGGCCGGGCATGTGCTTCGACCTCGACGCCGAGGCGGCCGGTTCGCTCGCGGGCGAGCTGGGCTGGGAGGCCGGCAGCCGCGAGGAGGCGCTCGCCTGCGACGTGGTCACCTGCGTCACGCCCGGCGACGAGCCGGTGGTGCGGGCTGCGGAGCTCCACCCGCGCATGCACCTCAACATGCTCGGCGCCGACGGGCCCGGCAAGGCCGAGGCCGAGATCGACGCGGTCGCGCGCTGCCGCCTCTTCTGCGACGAATGGCGGCAGGCCTCACACGGCGGCGAGCTCACTGGCGCCGTCGAGGCCGGGGTCGTCTCACGCGATCAGGTGACCGAGCTCGGAGCGGTGCTCACGGGCGCTGCGCCCGGGCGCGAAGCGGCGGACGAGATCACACTCTTCGACTCCACCGGCCTGGCGATCCAGGACCTCGCCCTCTGCGTGGCCGTGCTCGAGGCGCACCGCGCCGGCACGGTCAAGGCGCAGGCAGTGCGGCTCTAGGCGTTCTTCAGCGCGACGTAGATCAGCACCAGCGCGACGATCGCCACCAGGGCGACGAGCACTGCGTTGCCGATCGCGGTGAAGCGGAGCAGCCGGCCCGCCGATGGGTCGGCCGGACCGGAGAAGCGCTTGGCCCGCGCGGCGAGCCAGGTGCCGCTCGGATCGCCCTCGACCGGGCGCCAGCCCACGGCCGCGGCCAGGGCGGTGGTGACGAACACGTTGATGTCCATCCCCTCGCGCACGGCTCCGCGCGTGAGGGCCGACTCGAGCGACGGCGGCACCTCGACCTCGAGCGGCCCACGCTTGCGGGTGGCAGTCCTCGGAGCGGGAATGGCCTGCCCATTCTCGATGGCGTCGGTGATCCACGTGTCCATCGCGTCGCGGATGTTGGCGGCCGCCTCCTCCATCGTGAGTCCTGTGGCCTCGCAGCCGGGCAGCTCCTCTACGAACGCCCTCCAGCCCGCTGTAGGGCCGCGGCCCTCACGGGTGATGACAATTCGATAGGGGCGATCCAGGTACCGCGAACGCGGGAGGGCACGAGTGGCCATGCGCTCGATAGTAATCCGAGTTGCCGAGGATTTCCAAACACTCGGATTAATTCATGTGAACCTGGGTGGCAGAACGTGGTCGGCGGGTGTAGGTTGCCCGTAGGACTACTGGCCCAAGGACTCAACTATTGAAAGCGCCCTCTAGTCCGGGTTTGCCGACCGTCACTCGACTCGCTCTGATCTCCTGGCTCATCGCTGTAGCCATGGTGATCGCGCCGACTGCGGCGTTGGCCGGAAGCCCGGGCTCTTCACCCGATTCGACTAGCTCTCCCAGCCCGGACAGCCCGGGCAAGACGACGTCGCCCGCGCCCGACCCGTCGCCCGAGGCCAACAACCCGCCGAAGACGACGCCGAAGCCGAAGACGCCCGTCGTGAAGACGCCGGTCGTCAGGACACCCGTGACGCGCACGCCGGTGACGCACACGCCGACGACGCACACGCCGAGCACTCCGAAGGTCAGCACCCCGCCGCCGGCTCCGACGGTCGTCCACCACGCGCGGGCGCACCACCGCAGCCACAAGCGGCGCGTCGTGCACCATCACAAGGCCAAGCCGCAGCACAAGCCGGCCGTTCACAAGGCGAAGCCGAAGCCGGTCACGACTCCGGCTCCGGCCCCGGCTGTCAATCAGGTGGCCACCCAGGTCGCTCCTGTGAGCTTCGTGCCGCTCGCGCACAAGGGCAGCGCCCACTCGGTCAACTCGAGCCTGCTCGCCGTCGGCTGCCTTCTGCTCCTACTCCTGACACTCGCCAGCGTCTCGGTCTCGCGCGCGGCCCTGGCGGCGAGCGCCCGCCGCGGGCGCTTCTGATCATGCGGAAGCTCTGGCTGGTGATGCTCGCCGTGGTCGCCCTTTCCGCTTTCGCGGTTGGAGCGAGTGCCGCGCAGGCGAATACGGTGACGCCGCTGTGCAACCTCGGCAGTTGCAATGCTGCCTGGTTCAACGCGGCCGTCAACCTCACCTGGAGCTTCGATGTCCCTCCCGATGGCCCGGATCCCGCGACGACCGGCTGCGACACACCGACCATCAATGAGACCGCCGGTCAAACCGTGACGTGCACCGCCAACTGGTCCACGGGCACGACGCCTGTCTCGCAGGACGTAACGGTCCACGTCGACACCAGCGACCCAACGGTGACCGGCGCGACCGCGAACCAGACACCCAACGCCCTCGGCTGGTTCAACCACTTACCCCTCACGTTCGACTTCACGGGCAACGACGTTGGACCATCGGGACTGCTTTCGTGTTCGCCGGGTGTCGCCTACGGCGGAGGCGATAACGCCAACGCGAGTGTGTCCGGCACCTGTACTGACAACGCCGGGAACTCCCCGCCGCTAGTCGGGCACAGCTTCAAGTTCGATGCGACGCCCCCGGTGGTCACAGGGGCAATTCCGTCGCGTCCGGCTGACTCGAACGGCTGGTTCAACCACGCCGTGTCGTTCGCGTTTACCGGCAACGACGCCACTTCGGGCCTTGGACCCTGCACTACAACCGCGCCGTACACCGGGCCGAATAGTGCGACCGCCACTGTGAGCGGGAGCTGCGCTGACAACGCCAGCAACGTGACCTCGGGCTCGGCCACCTTCAAGTACGACGACGCGGCGCCGAAGGTGACCGACATGAACACGAGCCGGTCGCCGGACCAGAACGGCTGGTTCAATCATGCGGTGACCCTCTCGTTCAAGGGCACGGACGCCACCTCCGGCATCGGGTCGTGCCCCGACCAGACCTTCAGCGGCCCGAGCAACGGCCGAGTGACGATCACGGGGACGTGCGCGGACAAGGCCGGCAACGTCGGCAGCGCGACCTTCTCGCTGCCGTTCGACAACACCCCGCCCGACGCGGTGGGGGTGAAGGTGGCGCGCGGCAACCACCGCGTGCGGCTCGACTGGACCAAGCCGAAGGACGCGGCGAACGTCAAGGTGGAGCGCGCGCCGAAGAGCAACCCGAAGGCGTCGAAGGTGATCTATTCAGGCGACCGCGACACGCTGGTGGACAAGCACCTGAAGAACGGCAAGGCATACACCTACACGCTCATCGACACCGACCCGGCCGGCAACGACACCTCGACCGGCGCGATCTCCGTAATCCCCACCGGCCTTTCGCTGCGGCCGCTGCCCGGCGCGGCGGTCAATGCGGCGCCGCGCCTCACGTGGAAGAAGGACAAGCGCGCGAAGTACTACAACCTTCAGCTCTACGTCGGCAACACGAAGGTGCTGAGCACCTGGCCGCACGGCTCGGCGTACCAGGTCAAGAACGGCTGGATCTACCAAGGCCACGCCTACTCGCTCGCCCCTGGCACCTACACCTGGTACGTGTGGCCAGGGCTCGGCTCGCGTAAGCGGAACCACTACGGCCACATCATCGGGAAGAGCACCTTCACGCTCCAGCCGTAGCGGCCGACGTTCGCCGGCTACAGCTCGTCGCGCTCCGCGGTCCTTCTTCTTCCATGGTCCCCAGGTTGCCGAACGTCGAGTCGATCCACCCCGAGACCAGCGACCTGGTCGATCCTGGGGGTCACTATCGCCCCTTAGATCGACCACGTCCCGCGCTAGCGGGTGGCACCACGAGCGGGAAGGGTGATGCCGTCGCCAACCCTGGGCGATCTGGGCCACGGCCCCGGCTCCCGCAACATCCGCCCGGTCTACAGCGGGATGTTGCCGTGCTTGCGCTTGGGCTGGTCGACGCGCTTGGTCTGCAGCGCCTCGAGGGCCTTGATCAGGCGCGGGCGCGTCTCGTGCGGGATGAGCACGTCGTCGATGTAGCCGCGCTCGGCCGCCGAGTAGGGGTTGGCGAAGCGCGCCTTGTAGTCCGAGATCAGCTTCTGGCGCCGCTCGTCGGGCGTGGGTGAGCTCGCGATGTCGCGGCGG
>DASXNY010000051.1:0-7572 GCA_036494715.1 Thermoleophilaceae bacterium | reverse complement strand
GCAGGATCTTTCGACCCCGCCGTCGGACTCCTGGCCACGGCCGAGGCGGGCGCACTGGACGAGCTCCAGCGCGCGCGCGTAGACCTGCTGCGCGCCGAGGCCGCCTATGCCCAGAGCCGTGGCAGCGACGCGCCGCCGCTGTTGCTGCGGGCCGCGAAGAGCCTCGAGTCGCTAGATCCGCTGCTCGCCCGCGAGACCTACCTCGACGCCTGGAGCGCGGCCCTGTTCGCCGGTGAGCTCGCGGGCGCCGGCAACCTCCACGACGTCTCGAGGGCGGCTCGTGCCGCGCCCAGGCCCGCCGAACCGCGGCCGTCCGATGAGCTGCTCGACGGCTTCGCGCTCCTCTTCACCGATGGGCGAGCCGCCGCGGCGCCGCTCCTCGAGCGGGCGGCGACCGGCTTCGCGGGCAACGCCGCCTCGATCGAGGAGGTGCTCCGCTGGGGCTGGCTCGCCACCGCCGCGGCCGTCGTCGTGTGGGACTACGAGACCTGCCTCGCGGCGGCCACGCGCGACGTCGAGCTCGCGCGCGACTCGGGCGCGCTCGCGGTCCTGACGGTCGCCGTCAACGTGCTGGCCCAGGCCGTGACACTGAACGGCGACTTCGAGAAGGCGGCGTTGCTGATCGCCGAGGCCGACACCGTCAGGGAGGCGACGGGCACCCAGGTCGCCCCCTATGGGGCGCTCGTGCTGGCTGCTTTCCAGGGACGGGAAGCCGAGTCCGCCGGCCTGATCGATGCCACCGTCGAGGAGGCGACGGCCGGGGGCCAGGGAACCGCGGTTCAGTACGCACACTGGGCGCGCTCGGCTGTCCTCAATGCCGCCGGCCGCTATGAGGAGGCGCTGGCGGCGGCCCAGGTGGCGAGCGACGACACGCCTGAGCTGTTCGTCTCCACCTGGGCGCTGAGCGAGCTGATCGAAGCCGCCGTGAGAAGCGGGGAGATGGACCGGGCGCGCGGCGCTCTCGAGCGACTGATCGACCGCGCGCACCCGAGCGGCACCGACTGGTCGCTCGGGATCGAGGCACGCGGCCGGGCGTTGGTGGGGGAGGGCGAGCCGGCCGAGCTCTTCTATCGAGAGGCGCTCGAGCGCATGGGCCGGACGCGGCTGCGCCCCGAGCTTGCGAGGACGCACCTGCTCTATGGCGAATGGCTGCGCCGCGAGAGTCGCCGCGTGGACGCGCGCGCCCAGCTCCACCGGGCGCACGACCTTTTCCTCGCGATCGGCATGGAGGGGTTCGCCGAGCGCGCCCGCAACGAGCTCCTCGCCACCGGCGAGGCGGTGCGCAGGCGCAGCGTGGAAACACGCGACGAGCTCACTCCGCAGGAGCGGCAGATCGCGCAGCTTGCCCGCGAGGGGCTCTCCAATCCCGAGATCGGCACCCGGCTCTTCCTCAGCCATCGCACGGTCGAGTGGCACCTGCGCAAGGTGTTCACGAAGCTCGGCATCAGCTCGCGCAAGGAGCTGACCAACGCGCTGCCGAGCTCGCAGCGCGACCCGCTGCCCGCCTGACCTGGGCGGCTACTGACTGGTCTTGTTCTTGCCTGGACCGCCGCTGAGGCGATCTTTCCCCGCGCCGCCGACGAGGGTGTCCTTGCCGCCCTGGCCGGACAGGACGTCGGCTCCCGCGCCGCCGGAGAGACGGTCGTTGCCGGCGCCACCGCGCAGCGTGTCCTTGCCTGCGCCGCCGCTGAGCGTGTCCTTGCCGTTCTGGCCGAAGATCAGGTCGCGGCCCGCGCCGCCGCTGATCTTGTCGTTACCGCCGCCGGCGCAGATGGTGTCGTTGCCGCCACCACCCTTGATCGTGTCGTTGCCCGCGAGCGCGACGATCACGTCGGCGTGCCTCGTGCCGGTGAGCTTGTCCCTGCCCGTAGTGCCCACGATCGTCGCCTTCTTGCCGGCGCAGCTGGGAATGGCGGTCCCGCCGCCGGGTGCGGTCCCGCCGCCACCGCCGCCGCTCGTGGCGGAATCACCTAGCAGCCGCAGGACGTAAATGTCGGAGTTGCTGCTCCCCTGCGTTTCGCTCGTGCCCGCGACGATGATCTTGCCGTCGGCCTGCAGCGCCACACTGGATGGGGCTTCGTCACGCCCCAGATCGACGATCGACTTGCCGCCCTTTCCGAAGCTGCTGTCGAGCAGGCCGTTCGGCTGGAGACGGGCAACCGCCGTGTCCCTGTTGGGGAAGTCGCCCACGCTGCCTACGACGAGAATCTTGCCGTCGGGCTGGAGCGCCATGGCCTCACCCTGATCGTTGTCGCTGAAGTCGACCGTGGTCTTGCCGCCCGTGCCGAAGCTCGTGTCCGGGAGGCCGTCGGGCAGCAGTCGCGCGACCGCGAAGTCGGCTTTCTGATTAGCGGCGGTCGTGCCCGCGAGCAGGATCTTGCCGTCCGGCTGCAGGACCATGCCGGACAACCCCTCCAGACCGCCGAAGTCGACGACGGCGCTGCCGCCGAAGTCGAAACTCGTATCCGATGTTCCCTCCGGGTTCAGGAAGCGGGCCACGGCGAAGTTGCCCAGCCCGAACGCGGGACCCGTCGATCCGGCGGCCAAGATCTTGCCGTCCGGCTGGATGGCGACCGCGGAGGCGCTGGCGCTGTCCGGCAGATCGGGGCGCGAGCCTCCGGTGCCGAGCCCATAGGACGGATCCAGGGCACCGCTCGTGGTCAGGCGCGCGACCAGGATCCGTCCCTTGGAGCTCGAGTCGATGCCCGTCCCGGCGACGATGATCTTCCCGTCCGGCTGGAGGGCCACCGCGCTTCCCACCTCGATTTGCCCGAAGTCGGGGCGCGACATGCCGGTGCCGGACCCAAACGACGTGTCCAGCAGCCCCGCCGGGTTCAGCAAGCGCTCCGCGAACATGTGGGTGCCGCCGCTCGACGTCGCACTGGTACCCGCCACGACGATCTTGCCGTCCGGTTGGAGCGCCAGCGCCTCGCCGTCCTCCTGCCCGCCGAACCACGGGCGCGACGCCCCGGTGCCCGCGCCATACGACGTATCCAGCGTGCCCTGTGGATTCAGGAAGCGCGTGACGAAGAACGCCTCGTGGCCGGCAGAGTCGGTGCTGTGTCCGGCGACCACGATCTTCCCGTCTGGCTGGATCGCGATCGCGTTGCCGCGCTCGGCCGCGCCGAAGTCCGGTCGCGAGGCGCCCGTGCCGAGCCCGTAGGACAGATCGAGGTCGCCGGAAGCGGCGGAGGCGGATGCAGCGCCGGTGGCGCAGAGCAGCAGAGCGAGTACGAAAGCCCGCTTGAACGCGCGAGTCCCGGGCACGGGCTCAACCTACCCCACGTGGGGTAGTGGGAGCAACCCACTCAGCCGACCAGCACCACGTCCAGCTTCCGCGGCCCGTGCACGCCCTCGACGCGCTTCAGCTCGATGTCGGAGGTGGCCGACGGACCGGAGACGAAGGTGAGGGGGCTGGCGGCTCGCGCCGCGTCGGCGAGCGCCGCGATCGCGTCCGGCACGCTCGCCACCACCTGGTCGGCGCGGACCACGCAGATGTGATGGTCCGGCACGAGGGTGAGGGCTCGGCGGCCGGAGAGCGGGCCGCCGTCGAGGACGATCGTGCCGGTCTCGGCGATGGCGAGCGCGCAGCCGGTGAGCGCTGCGTCCACGTGGTCGAGGTCCGTCGGTCCGAGCCCTACCGAGTCGACCGCCGGCTCCATGCCGGGAATGGCCCAGTCGGCGGCTGCCGCCCGCACCACACGACGGCTGCCGCGCTCCGCGCACGCCGCCGCCAGCGCCTCCGGCAGCCCGTCCGGCTCGGCGACCCGGTGCACCTTGGCCTTGTAATCGGCCACTCGCTCGCAGAAGCGGTCGACGAGCTCGGCGGATCCCGCCGCCGCGCCGCTTCCCGCCGCCCGATAGTCGCGCGGCACCTCTGGCGCCTCGACGGCGGGGCCGAGCGCGGTCCGCACGGCCAGCAGCAGCTCAGCGCGGGCGCTCACCGGCTCCGCCACCAGTCGCGGAAGCTCTGCGCGGGCACCTCGGGGAGGTCGCGGCTCGAGCTCCAGCCGGCGAGCGGCCCGACCGGGATCTTCGAGAGCGGCCCGCTGCCGAGACGCGCCAGCCGCTGCGTCGCCTCGTAGCGCCGCCGCGAGCCGAACGCCTGCGCAACGAGCTTCATCGTCGCCCTCTCGGCGCGCGCCGCGGCATCGGTCTCGGTCACCACACGCCCGCGCAGATGCACGAGCACCGACGGGATGTCGATCTTCACGGGGCAGACCTCGTAGCAGGCGCCGCAGAGGCTCGAGGCCCAGGGAAGCGTCTGGCCTTCACGCAGCTCGTGCAGCTGCGGCGTCAGGATCGCGCCGATCGGGCCGGGGTAGACCGAGTCGTATGCGTGCCCACCGGTGCGCGAGTAGACGGGGCAGACGTTGAGGCAGGCGGAGCAGCGGATGCAGCGCAGCGCCTGGCGGCCCAGCGCGTCGGCGAGCACGTTCGTGCGCCCGTTGTCGAGCAGGATCAGGTGGAACTCGCGCGGACCGTCGCCCTCCGTCACGCCGGTCCAGAGCGACGTGTACGGGTTCATTCGCTCCCCGGTCGACGAGCGCGGCAGCAGCTGCAGCATCACCTCCATGTCGCGCCACTCGGGCACCACCTTCTCGATGCCCATCACCGTGACGAGCACGTCGGGCAGCGTGAGGCAGAAGCGGCCGTTCCCCTCCGACTCGACCACGCAGACGGTCCCGGTCTCGGCCACGCCGAAGTTCGCGCCGCTCACCGCCAGCGGCACCGACAGGAACTTGGCCCGCAAGTGCCGCCGCGCGACCTCCGTCAGCGCCTCCGGGTCAGACCCGAGCTCCGCTCCTGGGGCGATCGTCTGCTCGAACAGCTCGCGGATCTCCTCGCGGTTCTTGTGGATGGCCGGCACGAGGATGTGCGATTGCGTGTCGTCGCCGAGCTGCACGATCAGCTCGGCCAGGTCGGTCTCGATCGCCTGCACGCCCTCGGCGGCGAGCGCCTCGTTCAGCCCGATCTCGTCGGTGACGAGCGACTTGACCTTGATCAGCTCGCTCGCGTCGTGCGCCCGCGCGATAGAGGCGATGACGGCATTCGCCTCGTCCGCATCGCGCGCCCAGTGCACGACCCCGCCGGCCCGGACGACCGACTCCTCGAGCTGCCGAAGTTGCTCCGGCAACGTGGCCAGGGCGCGCTCCTTGATCGCAGCGCCCGCCTCGCGCAGCTCGTCCCAGTCGGGCAGCTCGGCGACGACGCCCGCGCGCTTGTCGCGGATCGTCCGCGTAGCATGCGCGAGGTTATGGCGCAGCTGCGTGTCGCTGAGAGCGACTCGCGCAGCGGCTGGGAAGCCACCCGCCGTCATGGTCGGGTGTTACCACATCGCGGTACGACGACGTGTGGTCAATTTCCCCCGATAGTCCTGGGAAATTGACCACACGTCCGCGATTCAGGGCCTTAATCGCCCTCCGGCCCGCGATCTTCGCTGCGCAGGAGTGCGCCCACCTCGCGGCCGATCCCGATCGAGGGACCGCCGATCAGCTCCCACGCTCGCGCGATCCCGATCAGGAAGCACACCACCACCAGGATTGCGATCGTTCGCGCGGGGCTCGCGCGATCCGGGTGGGCGATCAGGTCGATGCCGGCGATCAGCTGGAACACGAACGTCACTGCCAGCCCGATCAGGAAGGCCGCGTCGCGGGCCGCTCGACGGCGCTGCTCGCGAACGCGAGCAAGAGACAACAGTGCCGCGATGACGAAGGTGAGGCCCGCCGCTGCCACCACCAGCGAGGTCACTCCGAGCTTGTGCCCCGGAATCAGCCCGAACAGCGAAACCGCCAGCGCGTTGGTGAAGGCGCCGAGTGCCGCCGCCGCGCGCACGCGGTTGATCTGCGCCTGGCCCGTCTCAGCGAGGTGCTCGCGCGACACGGAGATGACCACGAACAGGAGCCCGATAAGCGCGCCGGCCACCCCGGCGCTGGCCAGGAAGAACTCGTGAAGGTCCGGCGGCGTCACGCGGCACGCGATTTTGGCACAACGCCAATTTCATTGCTAGCATGCCGCGCGATGCCGACGGGGGCGTCGCAGCGGCGCACTTACCTCGATGCAGAAGAGCGCCGGGCGCAGATCCTGCGGGTGGCTGCTCAGCTCTTCTCCGAGCGCAACTACGACGCCGTCTCCACCGCCGAGGTGGCCAAGGAAGCGGGCGTCGCGCGCGGACTCGTGAACCACTACTTCCGCACCAAGCGCGAGCTCTACGTCGAGGTCGTGCGCGAGATGCTCGAGGTGCCGGACGACCTCTTCCCGGCCGCGACCGCGGCGGACGAGTCGGAGCGCCTGGCCGTGCTCTCCGACGCCGTCGACCGCTGGTTGCGCACGGTCAAGGCCAACCGGAGCACCTGGCTCGCGTGCATCGGCGCGCAGGGCTTCGGCCGCGACCCGGTGCTCGAGCAGGTACTCGAGGACGCGCGCAAGCGCATCATCGACCAGCTGATCGCGCTGGCCTGGGGCCCGCCGGCACAGGCGCCCCCCGAGGTGCGCGCGCTGATGCGGGGCTACGAGGGATTCGCGCAGGCCATCACCGCCGACTGGCTGAGGACCAACCGACTTCCTCGCCGCGAGGTGCACGAGCTGCTGGTCCAGGGGCTCGTCGCGCTCGTGGACGAGGCACTTCCGAAACTGACCAAGCAAACGACAGGAGTCATCACATCATGAGCAGCACCGAGGCCCTGGTCTTCGACGCGGTCCGCACGCCGCGCGGCAAGGGCAAGCACAACGGCTCGTTGCACTCCACCAAGCCGGTCGACCTCGTGGTCGGCCTCATGCACGAGCTGCTGTCCCGCCACGTCCGGCTCGACCCGAACCGGATCGACGATGTCGTGCTGGGCTGCGTCTCGCCGGTGGGCGACCAGGGCGCGGACATCGCCAAGACCGCCGCGATCAAGGCGGGTCTGCCCGACACCGTGGCGGGCGTCCAGCTCAACCGCTTCTGCGCGTCCGGCCTCGAGGCCGTGAACATCGCGGCGCAGAAGGTCGCCTCCGGCTGGGAGGACCTCGTGTTTGCCGGCGGCGTCGAGTCGATGTCGCGGGTGCCGATGGGCTCGGACGGCGGCGCGTGGGCGATGGACCCGGAGACGAACTACGACACGAGCTTCGTCCCGCAGGGCATCAGCGCCGACCTGATCGCGACCGTGGAGGGCTTCACGCGCGACGACGTCGACGCCTACGCCGCGCGCTCGCAGGAGCGCGCCGGCGCGGCGCGCGAGGACGGCCGCTTCGCCACCTCGGTCGTGCCGGTGCTCGACCTGAACGAGCAGGTGGTGCTCGACCACGACGAGTTCATCCGCCCGGGCACCACGGTGGAGACGCTCGGCAACCTCAAGCCGTCATTCGAGGCGATGGGGGAGATGGGCGGCTTCGACGCCGTCGCGCTCCAGAAGTACCACTGGCTCGAGCGGATCAACCACGTCCACACGCCCGGCAACTCGTCGGGCATCGTCGACGGCGCGTCGCTGATGGTGATCGGCAGCGAGCAGGCCGGCATCGACTCCGGGCTCACCCCGCGGGCCCGCGTCGTGGCCACTGGGGTGGTGGGCAGCGAGCCCACGATCATGCTCA